>CAUWJW010000021.1:0-17141 GCA_963558985.1 uncultured Clostridia bacterium
ACCGGCTGGGGACATGCACAGCCTCGTGCGTCAATCTGTATACAAGTCATGAGGAACTCCTTTCATAATATAATAGAACTTACTACACACAACATAGCATAGATAAAAGGAGAAGTACAATTAGTATTATCGATTTCAAAATAATAAAATATAGAAATTATCTATCGTTGAAAACATTGAATTTTCAATGAAGTTAAGATACTCTAAGAATATAATTTGTTGCCTAACTAGGGAGGAATATTAACATGGATAAGAAAAAGAAAATCGCAGTTCTGATTGCTTCCGATACTATGGGAACGGGAAGTGAAGAACTAGGGCAGAATCTGATGAAAAGCTATATTTATTCTTTAACAGAAGTAGATGAAAAACCAAGTACCATGATGTTTCTTAATGGCGGTGTAAAACTGACAACAAAGGGATCAGAAGTTTTGGAATCTTTAAAGCTGCTGGAAGCAGAAGGGGTAGAAATTCTCTCTTGCGGAGCATGTCTAAACTACTTTAAGCTGGAAGATATGTTGGAAGTGGGAGAAGTTACAAACATGTATTATAATGTAGAAGTAATGCATGGTGCAGATGATACAATTGTAATTTCTTAAGGAGAAATTATGGAAGATACTAGACTTCGTGAAGGCTTTTTCGCTATGGTTTTTATGGCGACCGGGGATACTATAAAGACTGAGCAGGAAGCAAAAAAAGAGTTTCAAACAGCCATTATCCCGACTCCACGGGAGATATCCAAAAGCTGTGGGCTGGCGATCCGTTTTGCAGAGTCGGACGGTGAACAGTTGGAGGAGTTTTATGAACGAGTGGAAGTTCCTTGCGATCTATATTTCCTTAGTGATAGAAGAGACAATGGGAAGCGGGAGGCAAGTTTGCTGAAGCATAAAGAATAGATAGGGGAATTAAAAGGAAGGAGGGAAGGCAATGGAAAAAAAGGATATCAGGCTGACAGGAATGTCTGCTCATGGCGGTTGAGCTGCTAAAATAGGGCCAGATGCCCTGGCACAAGTTTTGTGCCATTTACCGAAATTTGAAGATCCAAACTTGCTCGTGGGATTTGATACTAGTGATGATGCAGCTGTGTACAAAATTAATGATGAATTGGCGATGATTCAGACAGTGGATATTTTTCCACCACTTGTGGATGATCCCTATGAATATGGGCAAATCGCTGCTGCTAACTCTCTGAGTGATGTTTATGCTATGGGAGGGACCCCTCAGCTTGCTCTGAATATTTGCTGTTTCCCACCAGAACTTCCAAAGGATATTCTTCAGGCTATTTTGCAAGGAGGTTATGAGAAGGTTGCGGAAGCAGGAGCAATTATTGCAGGAGGACATACCATTCGTGATAAAGAGCCTAAGTACGGGCTTTCTGTAACCGGATTTTCATCGCCTAATCAAATATTGACAAACAGCGGTTTAAAGGAAGGGGATCTATTGGTAGCAACGAAAAAGTTGGGGACAGGTATTCTGACGACAGCGGCTAAGGCGGGTCTGCTGGAAGAGAGACATTATCGGGAAATGATAAAGTCCATGAGTTCCCTAAACAAACGGGCAGCTCAGATCATGGGTCGTTACCCCGTAAATGGCTGTACAGATGTAACGGGATTCGGGATTTTGGGACATATTTTTGAGATGGCCAAGGGGAGCGGGCAGACTGTTTGTTTAGACGCTTCAGCAATTCCTATACTTCCGGGGGCTTTAGAAAAGGCGGAAATGGGAATCATACCGGAGGGAGCTTATCGGAATAGAGAATATTTATACGGACAAGTGGAAAAAAAGGCGAAAATATCACTGGCACTTGAAGATATTCTGTATGACCCGCAAACCTCAGGGGGGCTTCTGATCTCTTTGCCTGAATCCGCAGGTCTGGAATTGATAAAAAAATTAAATGAAGAAGGTGAGCCGGCTGCTATTATTGGCTGGGTAGAAGGATCGCATAGTGCTCCCATTATACTTACATAGGAAAGCTATCATACTTTCTAGTATAAGAAAGACATCATATTTGACTATTTTATGATGTCTTTTTACTTTTCAGAGAAAAAGATGATGGTTTCTAATAGTATTGAAAAAAGAAAAGAATGAAGAGAAAAGGATATATATTATCAATTGTACTATTTTTCAGGAAAATGCTATATTCAAAAATAAGAAGGGAGATAAATGGTGTGGTGGAAGGAGAAAAATAAATGAATTTAAAGAAAAATTTGCCAGAAATATTTGATGAGTTTGCAGAAGGACGCAGACAGGCGTTTATTAATGTGAAAAACTTAAAGGATAAGAATATACCAGTAATTGGAATATTTTGCACGTATTTTCCTCAAGAACTGGCTGTTGCCATGGGGGCTTCTGTTGTATCTTTATGTGCAACATCTGATGAAACCATCCCGGTAGCAGAAGAGGATCTTCCCAAAAATCTGTGTCCTTTGATCAAATCCAGCTATGGATTTGGAAAAACGGATAAATGTCCATTCTTCTATTTTTCTGATTTGGTTGTTGCAGAAACGACATGTGACGGTAAGAAAAAGATGTATGAATATATGGCAGAGTTCAAGCCAGTTCATGTTATGGAGCTTCCAAACAAAGTCAGCGAAGATGGACTTCAACTTTGGAAACATGAAATTATCCGCATGAAGGAAAAATTAGAAGAAGTTTTTGGTGTTACTATTACAGAAGAGGATATCAGACGTGGAATCAGAGTAAAAAATGCAGAACGGTCTGCTATTAAACGTTTCTATTCCATTATGAAACAGGATGTGCTTCCGGTTTCAGGCATGGATGTGCAAAAAACTTTGGTAGGCACTACTTTTAACTTTAATAGAGAAGAGATCCCAGCCCAGATGGATGAGTTGATTAAACGGATAGAAGAAGAAGGAGAACAGCTGGAAAAAAAACCAAGGATCCTTATCACCGGCTGTCCGATTGGAGGGGCAGCAGAAAAAGTGATACAGATCATTGAAGAGAATGGTGCATACTGTGTTGCCTTTGAAAATTGTACAGGTGCAAAAGCGATCGAAGAGAATGTAGATGAATCTATTGAAGATGTTTACGAAGCGCTGGCAAAAAAATATATGAGGATCGGCTGCTCTTGTATGTCTCCAAATGAAAACCGGTTCCATCTCCTGGGAGAAATGATCGATGAATATAAAGCTGATGCTGTAGTTGATGTGGAGCTTTCAGCATGCCATACTTATGCACTGGAAACAGGAAAGGTAAAAGAACTTGTTCGCAATCAGAAGAATATACCGTATTTGTCCATTGAAACCGACTATTCTGCTGCTGACATCGGACAATTGACGACTCGTCTGTCAGCGTTTATTGAAATGCTAAAATGAGGTGTGCAATGATTGGAAAAGAATGGCTGGAAGTACTTGCAGATAAAATTGAATACATAGAACTGGGAGAACTGCTAAGATATGAACGTCTCTTCGTAGAGTACCTGCAACTTCCCAGTAAATAGTTTTACTGCCATATAGATGTGGTTACTTAAAAGAGATCTGATTAGAAAATTCTAGAAGCCCCGCTGCACAGAAAAAACTGCAGCGGTTTTTCTTTTACTTTTCTTTCAACAAAAAAACTAGACAATTCCCTGATTTATGGTATAATGTAACCGTTACTTTACTACAGTAACGTGATATAGGGATAAAACAAAAGCCGACATATAATATTAAAGGGAAGGAATGGAAATGGAATATAAGAAAGCAGACCTCAAGCCGGATGAGAAAGCCTGCCTCAAACTGAGAGGGCTTTATGAACAGTACGGCTACCGGAAATATAAGATGAGCAAATTTGAAGAATACAGCCTGTATGCCGAAAATAAAGACTTTCTCGGCACAGATAAAGTCATTACCTTTACAGACCTGGACGGCAGGCTGCTGGCCCTCAAGCCGGATGTGACTTTAAGCATCATTAAAAATACACAGGCAGAACCGGCTAATAATGAGAAACTGTACTACTTAGAAAACGTATATCGGGAAAGCAGAGAAAGCCACACTTTTAAAGAAATCAACCAGATGGGGCTGGAGTACATCGGCAGAGTAGATGACTACTGCATAACAGAAGTCATCGCCCTAGCAGCCCAGAGTCTGAAAACTATCAGCGAAGACTACATTTTGGAATTTTCACACATGAGTTTTGTCGTGGAGATGCTAGAAAGCCTGCAGGTACCGGAGCATATCAAACTGAAACTGGTATCCCTCATACGGGATAAAAATGCAGACGGCATCAGAAGGATTGCAGAATCTGCAGGGCTGTCAACACTGCAGATTGAAAGTCTGTGCCGCCTCCCGTTCCTGTACGGGCAAGTGGAGCCTACAGTGAAAGAAGCGAAAAAAATCTGTCTGAACGGAGCCATGGAGCGAGCACTGAAAGAACTAACTGCTATTTACCGGGCACTCTGTGCAATGGGACTTGCAGATAATATACAGATCGACCTGTCCATCGTTAACGATATCGACTACTATAATGGAATCATTTTTAAAGGATATGTAAAAGAACTGGGCAAAAGCATTCTGGCGGGAGGTCAGTATGACCAGGCAATGAGCCGTCTGGGGAAGAAAGCAGAGGCTATTGGATTTGCTTTGTACCTTAACGAGATTAACCGCATTTCCTGGGAAAAAAAGGAATTTGATGTAGATGCAGTGCTGCTTTACCCGGCCGAGTCTGATGTGGCTGATGTAGCCAGAGCCGTCTGCAGCCTGCAAGAAAACGGAGCCAGTGTGCGGGCAGAACAGGAACTGCCGCAGAACATACGCTTCCGGGAACTGTACATACTGGAAAATGGAGCGCTAAAGAGGGAGGAAGTTTCATGCTGAATATCGCATTGCCTAAGGGAAGACTGGGAGACCAGGTTTATGGAATGCTGCGGGATGCCGGATATGACTGCCCTGCATATGAAGAAAAAGATCGGCTTCTGGTACTGGAAAGCCCTGAAAAAGGAGTACGCTATCTCCTGGTAAAACCCAGTGATGTAGCGATTTATGTAGAGCACCACGCAGCAGATGTTGGCATTGTAGGGAAAGATATCCTTCTGGAATCCTCCCCCGATGTATATGAACTGCTGGATTTGAATATAGGAAAATGCCGGATGGCAGTAGCTGCGCCAAAAGGCTATATAGAAGACACAGGCCGTACACTGCGCATTGCCACAAAATATGTAAACGTAGCAAAGGCTTTTTATGCAGAAAAAAACAGAGACATTGAAATCATCAAACTGAACGGAAGTATTGAGCTGGCTCCTATATTGGGACTTTCCGATGTAATCGTAGACATCGTAGAAACAGGAGGCACTTTAAAGGCGAACAATCTGGAAGTCATTGAAGAATTTAAAAACATCAGCGCCAGATTCATTGCCAACAAATCCAGCTTTAAATTCCAGAATGCAATTATCTGCGATATGATGAACAAATTGGGGGAAGCCGTAAAATGAGCCGATTTTTAAGCAAAAAGTATCAGGGTCTAGAGCCTTATACACCCGGGGAACAGCCCAAAAAAGAGGGGCTGATTAAATTAAATACCAACGAAAATCCCTATGGACCGAGTCCAAAAGTGCTAGAGGCTGTCAGCAGGGCACAGGTGAGCAAATTAATGCTTTATCCGGATCCTGAGGCTGCGGAACTGGTAAGTGAGATTGCAGATTATTACGGACTGAAAAAAGAACAGGTTATGGTAGGGAACGGATCTGACGAAATTCTGGCTTTTGCATTTATGGCCTTCCAAAATGACAAGAGAAAAGTTTACTTCCCTGAGCCAAGCTATGGATTTTACACGGTTTACGCAGATCTTTTCGGAATGGAGCAGACCAGAGTCCCTCTGACAGAAGATTTTCGCATTGACCCGGAAAAATATAAAAATTCAGATGGAACCATTCTGATTGCCAATCCCAATGCGCCAACGGGAATTGCTTTGAATTTGCAGGATATTGAGGACATTTTGCAAAGCAACAGGAGCAACTTAGTTATAATTGATGAGGCATATATTGATTTTGGAGCAAAAAGTTGCGTGCCTTTTTTGCAAAAATATGATAATCTATTAATAGTACAGACCTTTTCAAAATCCAGAAGTCTGGCAGGAAGCCGAGTGGGATTCGCCCTGGGAAACCCGGAAGTGATAAAAGACCTGAATACAATAAAATTCAGTTTTAATCCATACAATCTCAACCGGCTGTCTATCCTGGCTGCTGTAGAAGCCATACGAGATGATGCGTACTTCCGCAGCACAAGAGACCGGATTATAAAGACCAGAGAAACACTCACAGAGCAGCTAAAGGAATTGGGATTTACCGTGCTGCCGTCTTGCGCAAACTTTATTTTCGTAAAGCACCCGCAGCTTTCGGGTAAAGCTTATTTCACAGGTCTGAGGAAAAGGAACATACTGGTACGGCACTTTGAGAAAGATCTGATTTCGGACTTTGTCCGCATTACCATAGGAAAAGAAGCAGATATGGAGGCGCTTGTTTCTGCTACAGAAGAGTTGCTTCAGAAAGGACAATAATATGAGAATCGGACAGATAAACAGGAAAACACAGGAAACAGATATACAGCTTTCGCTGGAGGTGGATGGCAAGGGAACCTTTGATATCCGAACCGGATGCGGATTTTTAGATCATATGCTGCAGTTGTTTTCCCGTCATGGACGCTTTGATCTTTCTGTAAAGTGCAAAGGCGATGGCCACGTAGATGACCACCACACAGTGGAGGATATTGGGATTTGTCTGGGGCAGGCTTTTCGGTCAGCACTGGGAGATAAGCAAGGCATCCGGCGTTACGGCAGCATGATGCTGCCGATGGATGAGACGCTGATACTGTGTGCACTGGATATCAGTGGGAGAACGTATTTGAACTTTGATGTGGAGATACCGGCCCAAAAAGTAGGAAATTTTGATACAGAGTTAGTAAAGGAGTTTATGCTTGCATTTTCCAGAGAGATGGGACTGACCCTTCACCTGAAAATGATGGCGGGAGAGAATTGCCACCATATTATTGAAGCCTGCTTCAAGGCTTTGGGGAGAGCTTTGAAAGAGGCAGCCGCTATTGATCCGGAATATGCAAACGAGATTCCCTCTACGAAGGGCGTTCTCTAGAAAGGTGAGACATGATTGCAGTAATTGATTATGGAGTCGGGAACCTGTTTTCCCTTACAGCCTCTTTGAAATTTTTAGGAGCAGATGTTGCTGTTACCGGAAAGGCAGAGGAAATAGCCGCGGCAGATCATATTATACTTCCCGGAGTTGGAGCCTTTGAAGATGCTGTGGCAAAGCTGAGAGCCACAGGCTTAGTGGACACCATTGTGGAAGAAACAAAAAAAGGAAAGCCTTTACTGGGGATTTGTCTGGGAATGCAGCTGCTTTTTGAAAAGAGTTATGAGTATGGAGAACATCAGGGATTGGGACTGATCAAAGGTGAGATTGCATCCATTGAGGAAGCGCTTCCTGTCGGAGAAGACGGGAGAAAAAAGAAAGTTCCTCATATCGGATGGAACAGCCTTCATTTAAAAGGCAGTGACCCCCTTTTCAAGTACATAGAAGAAGGGGATTATGTCTATTATGTTCATAGTTTCTATGGCAGGGATTGTCTTGAAAATACTATTGCATCGTCAAATTACGATATCGAGATTACGGGTGCTGTTCGCAGCGGGAGTGTTTATGGAACGCAGTTCCACCCGGAAAAGAGCGGGGCTGTAGGGCTTAACATTCTAAAAGCTTTTCTCGAACTATAATAATAGTATAGGAGATAAAACCATGAAAAAAGTGCGACATTCTATTAATAAGAATATTAAGATGATTATTATCATAGCTGCGGTAACTGCAATTGCTTTAGGCGGTCTGCTGCTTCTCATTTCAGGTAATGATGAAGATCGAGATAAGGTGCCTAACGCACCGACAGAGCCCCAGGAGCAGACATTGGAATCAGAGTCTGAGCAGACAGAAGAAGCAACAGAGGAAGCGTCCTCGGGCAGCGGGAAGACGTCTGAAGTATCAGCAGAAGCACAGACACTGTTCGGCGTAAAGGTAGATAAGATGGATAATTCCGTCGGTGTAGCGAAACTGCTCGAAACAATTGACTTAAAAAAGAATGTGGCTAGCTATAGTGTGGAACTTTTAACAAAGAGTACACCAAAGAGTATGAATATTCGTTTTGATAAAACGGTAGGGGAAGCAGACAAAGATAAATTTGATTTAAAAATGCGCAAATATGCGGAGCAGATTCTTGCGCTTGTTGGAGATGCACAGGAAGTCCAGTGGACTTACAAGCTGAAAAAAGCAGGCAAATCGAAAAAGGAAGAGGTAACCGTTTTCCTGAATGAGCAGCAGGCAGAAGAACATCTGCTAGTAAACGTAAAGCGCTTTGGTGAGTCCCCTGAAATGCTGGATAAATTACTGAAGCAGCAGAAAGGATATTAAAAAATGGAAATATTTCCGGCTATTGATCTGAAAGACGGACAGGCTGTCCGCCTCTTTCAGGGAGATTATGATCAGATGACCGTTTACAGTCACAATCCGGCGGATGTGGCAAAAGGCTTCCTGGAAAAAGGAGCAAGAAACCTGCATCTTGTAGATCTGGACGGGGCAAAAGACGGCAGACTGGTCAACTTTGAAGCAATTAAAGAAATTGTTTCAAAGGTAGACCTCTTTGTAGAAGTAGGCGGCGGCATCCGGGATGAGGAGAGAATCTGTCAGTATCTGGATCTGGGTGTGGATCGTATTATTCTAGGTACCATAGCAATCAAAGACCCGGCATTTCTTAGGGCCATGGTTGCGAAATACAAAGAGAAAATCGCCGTGGGAGTGGATGTGAGAGACGGATATGTGGCTGTTAACGGCTGGAAAGAAATTACGGATCAAAAAGGCATGGATTTTTGCCGCTCCCTGAAGGAGATTGGCGTTAAGACCGTTATTTATACAGATATTTCCAGGGATGGGGGTCTGAAAGGAACCAATCTGGAAGCTTACAAAGCCTTATCTCAAATAGAAGGGCTCAATATCATAGCATCCGGCGGAATCAGCTTTGAGGAAGAAATTTTGCAGCTGCGGGACACTGTTTACGGAGCGATTCTGGGCAAAGCCCTTTATGCGGGGCAGCTGGATCTGGAAAGAGCCATACATCTGGCAAAGGAGGAAGCATGATTACCAAAAGAATTATTCCATGTCTTGATGTTCGCAACGGAAGAGTGGTAAAAGGTGTCAATTTTGAAGGGATTCAGGATGTAGCAGACCCGGTGGAAATGGCTCGTTTTTACAATGATAGCGGAGCCGATGAGCTGGTATTTTATGATATCACAGCAAGTGTAGAAGAACGTGCGCTTTTTTCCGATATTCTTGTAGAGGTGGCTTCACAGATTTTCATTCCACTGACTGTGGGAGGCGGTATCAACTCGCTGGAAGATTTTGATCGTGTGCTCAAATGCGGTGCAGATAAGGTCAGTGTCAACAGCGGTGCTATCCGCAACCCTGACCTGATTGGTATGGGAGCAAAGAAATACGGCGACCAGTGTGTGGTGCTCAGTATGGATGTAAAGCGTGTGGATGGCACTTTTAAGTTGTTTACCAAAGGCGGCAGAGAAAATACAGGTATTGATGCCCTGCAGTGGGCCGTGGAAGGCGTTGAGCGGGGTGCCGGAGAGCTGGTCGTGAACAGTATTGATACAGACGGAGTCAAGGACGGATTTGATCTGGAACTGCTGGATGAAATTGCAGCCAGAGTATCTGTTCCGATTATTGCATCAGGCGGTGCAGGCAAGATGGAGGACTTTGCAGAGCTGTTTACACATCCCGGGATAGATGCAGGACTTGCGGCCAGCATTTTCCATTTCAAGGAGATCAATATCCGCACTTTAAAAGAATATCTGAGAAAGGAAGGCGTCGAAGTACGGCTTTAGGAGAAAAAATGGAATTGAAATTTGATGAAAAAGGGTTAATTCCTGCTGTTGTGCAGGACTATTATTCCAAGCAAGTTCTGACTGTGGCCTATATGAATGAGAAATCTTTGAAAATCACCATGGAAGAGGGATACACCTGCTTCTGGAGCCGCAGCAGACAGGAATTGTGGCGCAAAGGAGAGAGCAGCGGAAACAGACAGAAAGTTGTAAGCATTACAGCAGATTGCGATGGGGACGCACTTGTAATAGAAGTAATTAAGGACGGTCCGGCCTGCCATACAGGCGCAGAGAGCTGCTTTTTCAACGGAATCTATGCAGCAGAAGATGAAGTTCCTTTTTCCTATGATGGTTTGTACGAAATGATCAGAGGTCGTAAGACACAGCCGAAGGAAGGGAGCTATACTACATACCTCTTTGACAAGGGTATGGACAAGATTCTGAAAAAAGTAGGCGAGGAGAGTACAGAGGTCATTATTGCAGGCGCTAAAAATGACAAAGAAGAAACGATTTATGAAATTGCAGATCTTGCTTATCATGTGATGGTAATGATGGTAGAGCAGGGGATTCAGATGAAAGATGTTACAGCTGAACTTGCAAAACGCCATGTAGTAGATCATAAGGTGAAGCAGGAGAGAATGAAGTAGATAGTAGAAGGATAAAGCGCAAACCTTTTAAAACAAAGAAAAGAGCCCCGGCATTAGGCAGAGGCTCTTTTCTTAATATTTTAAGTCAGAAGAATAATTGTATATACAGTGTTATTCTGCAGTAACATATTCATGCATCGGCGCTGTCATATACTGACTGTAAGGCAGTTGATCTGTGCTGACATAACCGGGTCTGGCGTCAATCAGCTGCGGAATCCGATTAAGGATAGTGGCGCAAGTCAACTCTACAGTGGCCGGCCGATTGACCACAACGGTTGTTTCAGGTTCCCCGAAAAGCGTCCACTCGTTTTTATCAAATTCATCGGGTGCGTATACTTTTCCAATACACTCTGTTTCAAGTGTAATCCCTTCAGCTGTTTCTGTTGTTACGATGGCGGACATTCCGGTAGCATCACCGGCCTTGATGGTCATGCCAAGTGTTTCAGAGTGAAGATCCTTGTGGTAGGTATGAGGAATACATTTCTGTGTCTGAGAAGTAATTGTCAGCCCCAGCTTACTGCAGAGCCAGCCATTCTGATTCCACATGTAAGACGGGATGTATTCCCCGTTTTCTACCAGTGCACCTATTTCATCAGAGGAAAGGGAGTTATAATTCCCAATCTTTTTGTCAAATTCTTCGATTGTAAGACCTGCACCATGCCCTTCGGCAAGTGCAATCCCATAATCTTCCACATTGTAACTGCTGCTGCCTTTGATTTTCGTAATATGAGCAGAAGAAGCAGTCAGGTTTGTGACCATAGTTCCCCAGAACAGATCCGGATAGCCGCTTCCACAGATTGTACAGCCGTTTTCTTTTGCCAGCTGATCCAGCTGGGCAGTAATCGTTGGCGAGGAATTCCACGGATAGAGAGATTCCTCGCATGTGGAAATGGCATTTACACTGTTTTTTGCACATACGGAGAAAGCTTCTTTTAACTCTTCCATTGTACTCCGAGTTGCAATGACGCATACATCGGGCTTTGTCTGTTTCAAAACAGTATCCGCTTCATCTGCAGAAGAAATCGTTACACCAATAGGATTGCCGCCAATAACGGTGCTGACATCCTTTCCGATAAGTGCAGGATTCATATCGAAAGCGGCAACCAGTTCGGCACCTTTTTCCAATACATAAGTCATGAGATACTTACTCATCTTACCGCAGCCGTACTGGGCAATCTTTATTTTACGTTTCATTGTGAGACCTCCTTTTGTTTGAAAGTATGAACAATAAGGGGATTTCCTATACCGCGGTGTTGTTGGATTTCCTTCTATGGCTTCAGTATAAACCTTATACTAAATATAAAGTCAAGATTTTTTTGAAAATTATTTATTCGGCACAATGGGAATTTCGATTTTGTAAAACATGTTGCGTTTATCATTTTCAAATACAGGAAATTCTACAAGAACTTCGCACAGATAGTCCCCGCATACTTGAAAGCCGCTGTTGCGGATCTGCTCCATAAGCCTGCGGGCATTTGCCTTTTCTGCATAAAAATCGTCAGAGCAGGTGCAGTAGTACATAGCGGCAGGAATGGTTTCGGACTGAATCATGTCATCCTCCGGATCAACGATGAGAAAAACGTCATGAGCAGAAAAGTGATCATTGAGCAGGTTTTCCTGCGGCATGATGGTTCCGACATTGCAGAAATAGCTCATGGCAAGATCATTACAGGCAAGGTGCATCTTTAACTCTCTCAGCATATACTCATATCCGGTGTAATCCTGGTCAAAGAAATCCTTCTCAGAAGTATAACGATAGATAAAGCGCTGGGGAATATACTCTATAAACATTTGCCCATCCTTTGGCAATGCTTCGTACTGGCGGTAGTTTTCCAAGGTGCGGACGATGGAGCGTTTACTGCGGATAAGATCCTCAATCTGCCGGTCAATAGCATGCTGCTGCTGGTGGAGAAACTGTTTTATGGTCTGAGAGTTTCCCTCATTGAGCAAGGGTCTGATCTGCTTCAGTGTCATGCCGGATGCCTTCATATACTGGATCATATCCAGCCTGGCAGATTGGATAATATGGTAATATCGGTACCCGGTATGAGGGTCTGTAATCATAGGTGTCAAGAGCCCCTCGCGGTCATAAAGACGCAGTGTCTGTTGAGAAATCTGATTTAATTTTGCCATCTGTCCGATGGTCAGACGTTGTAAATTCATATAGTACCTCCTAAGAAGGTTATTCGTGTTATAATGTTTGTAAAATTATTATAGCATAAAAACAAAGCAGAGAAAAAAGAACGAAATTTAATGAATCGAAAGGTCTTGATTATTTTTGTGATTTTTTATACAATAATAAATAATAGTAATCGGTAATAGATAAGGAGGTGCAGGATGTCTTCCGAAATAAAATTTTTGACAGTGGAAGATGTGGCAGAGATGCTGCAGGTCACCAGAACAACGATTTATAATTTAAAGAAGAAAGGACTTCCCTTTATCAAGCTGGGCAAGAATATCCGGTTTGATCAGGATGAAGTGGTTCAGTGGGTCAAAAGCAACACCCAGACTGAAACCAGTGAAAAATAATGATAAATTCTTTTTATTTTGTAATTGCATATATTATCATACTGTTTCTCTTAAGCGCTTTTTTGATTAAAAAGGCGCTTAATTCCTTTGAGGAGTACAGTTACTGTGGCAGATCACTCAGCATTGTTTTTGTGCTGTTTACCTACTTGGGAACCTGGATCGGCGGCGGTACTATCATCGGGCTTGTGGGAAGAAGCTATGACTTCGGAGCCAGCCAGTACTGGATTATTGCCATGTCATGTGTTGTTGAGCTCTTCTTTGCTCTGTTTTTTATCAGCAGGATTCGAAAGCTGGGCCTAAAGAGCATTACCGGATTTTTTGCCATGCGCTATCCGGAGCATAAAGAAGTAATTCGGATCCCTGTGGCGGGAGCGCTGCTGATTCGCAATGTAGCTGTCATTGCCATGCAGTTTAGCGCACTTTCTTATTTGATTACCTTTGTTTTCGGAATTGATCGCAACCTGGCTCTGCTGCTGGTCTTTCTAGTAGTGATTGCATATACAGTACTCAGCGGTCTCTGGGGAGTTGCGGTCACGGATGTTTTCCAGGGAATTCTGCAGACGGCAGGACTTATACTCCTGATTGTTATTTCTGTAAAATTTGCAGGAGGTATCGATGGGATAGAGTCCTTCTATCATTCAGAAGGGCATCTGGGGTATTTGAGCCTTTTTGAGACAGACATGGAGTGGTACGAAATACTGTTGTATATCGTTGCTTTTGGACTTTTTTTCCTTATGAACGATCAGTCCAATTGGGAGCGGATTTATGCCAGCAAAGGTGACAAGACTGCAAAATGGGGATTTATGATTCCTCTTGTTATAACACTGATAACGCTGATTATGATTACTTATCTGGGGGTTTTTCAGAGGGCTATTTTCAGTGGAGCAGAGGATTCCGCCTTTATCTTGTACAATTTTATTTTTAATCTGGCGGATTCTAAGTCTATGATTCTGATTCTGGTAGGACTGATAGCTGCGATTATGTCATCAGCAGATTCCTTTCTGCTGGCATCGGGGATTATGGTTTCAGAGGACATTATAAAGCGATTTATTATCAAAGATGCCAGTGATAAAGAAATGATTTTTTTCACAAGGATTTTTGTTGTAGTAACAGGAGCGATCGCATTTGCTTTTGCGATTAATATTAAGGACATTTTGTATCTCTGGCTGACAGGGATCGGAATGACATCCGTTATTTTAATTCCGGGATATTTTCTTGGGTGGTTTACAAAGAGAACCTCTACAAACGGCGTTCTTGCAGGAATGCTGGCAGGAGGCATATATGTACTTGCGATAGCTTTGGGGCTCATTGACCCGGGGCCGGCAGAGATTTGCATCGGTATGGCGCTGAACTTTTTAGTCAGCGCTTTTTTCGTGCGAAAAAATAAATTTTTAAGAAAATTCACAGATGGGATTGACAAATAATTATCATTGTACTAAAATGACGGTGTTGTATAATAATAAACAATAAAACATACTTATTGCAACTAAACAACAAAAGGAGAAAAATTATGAAAGATATAATTTCAGTAGCTGTTGTAAATTTTAAAGTAGATGCAGCGAACAAAGAAAGTAACCTGTCCAGAATGTGTGGATTTACAGAAGCCGCAGCAAAACGCGGAGCAGATCTGATCCTGTTCCCGGAACTGTGTCTGTATGGCTATGATTACTATGTAGACGAAACAATTCCGCAGGAAGACAAGATTGCCACAGCAGAGACCATTCACGGGCCATCCTGCAGTGCACTGGCGGAAATCACAAAGAAGTATGGAGTTTATGTTGTATTTGGAATGGCTGAAAAAAAGGAAGACAGCAAAGACGCGACTTTATATAATTCAGCAGTGGCTGTCGGACCGGAAGGTGTAATCGGCGCATATCAGAAAATGCATCCTTTTGAAACTGAGAGCATCTGGTGTGCAAAAGGGGAAGAGCCGTTTATGTTTGATACCCCATGGGGTCCGATTTCAGTAGGTATCTGCTTTGATACTTACCAGTTCCCTGAACTGATGAGACATTACGTATACAAAGGATCCAGGCTTTACCTGAATCCAACGGCAGTGGTAGAAGAAATTCCAAAGGAAGGAAGCCGTCAGGCATTTATTGACTACTATGTGCCTACTTTGGAATACGGAGTTCTGTGCAATACGATTTTCGTAGCCAGCGCAAACCTGACAGGCATGGATAAGGAAAACTATTTCGGCGGCGGCAGCTGCATCATAGGTCCTAAAATCACACCGTTCTTTGAAACAAATATGACCTACTATGCAGGAAACAAAGACAACGTACAGGAAGGCATCCATATGGAAACACTGGATTTATCCCTTGCGACAAGAAGACTTGCAAAGACCAGTCAGTTTACAGGCGTTCCTGATTACCGCCCGGAACTGTATAAGAAATTTTTATAACTGATAACGAAGGAGAACGAAAATGGCAAAGAAGAATGAGAACACGCCGCAGCAGGCAGCAGGCGGAGCACAGACGCTCAACAGAACATTGTCGCTTACATCCCTGATTTTTTACGGACTGGCATTTATGGTGCCGCTTACAATTTTTACGACCTACGGCCTGGCTACAACAACGACCCACGGAATGGTATCCCTGACCTATGTAGTTACAACGGTATGCATGGCATTTACTGCATTCAGTTATGTACGTATGACAAAAGCATATCCTGTAGCAGGTTCAGTTTATACCTTTGTACATAAATCTATCAACCCTCACTTGGGATTCCTTTCCGGATGGGTAATCCTCATCGGATATATGTTCCTGCCGATGCTGAACTATCTGGTATCTGCTATGTACCTCAGCTCTGCAATTCCGCAGGTTCCGGAATGGGTATGGATTATTTCCATGATTGCAATTGTAACGATTGTAAATCACTTCGGGATTAAAGTAACAGATATTTTTAACAAAGGTATCGTATGGTTGCAGATTATTTTCCTGGTTGTGTTTATTATCATCACTTTAAAATACATCTTAGGCGGCGGCGGATCCGGTACACTCTTGGATGTGAGTGCATTTATCAATACAACAGAGCTTTTAAAAGAAGATATGGGTGTTTCTGTGCTGTTTACGGGAGCTTCCATCCTGGCACTGTCCTACCTGGGATTTGATGCCATCTCTACATTGAGTGAAGAAGCAATCAATCCGGAAAAGAATATCGGGCGGGCAATTATTATCGCCTGTGTCGGAGCAGGTTCTGTATTCGTAATTCTGACTTACATTCTGCAGCAGGCATGGCCGACAGCATGGATGGATATGGCAGACCCGGACAACTCTTATGAAGTAATTCAGAAAGTGGCAGGCGCCGGAATGGCATACTTCTTTACAGCTGCTTATTCTATCGGCTGTATCGCCTCATCCATTTCTTCCGTAGCATCTGCATCACGCGTACTCTACGGTATGGGAAGAGACCAGATCCTTCCGAAACGGATCTTCGGATACCTGAATCCAAAGAGACAGACGCCTACTTACAGCATCCTCATTATGGCTGCAGTCAGCCTGACAGCACTGGTAATTTCTCTGACAGTTGCAACCTCACTGCTGAACTTTGGTGCGCTGCTGGGCTTCACTATGGTAAATGTTTCTGTTATCGCACATTACTTTGTAAGAGGAAAGCAAAGACGCGGGATGGACATCGTACGTTATCTCATCGCACCGCTTCTGGGCGCAGCATTTACTTTCACTATTTGGATAAACCTGGACAGTTCCTCCATGATTCTGGGATTTGCATGGCTGTTGATCGGTCTGATTTATCTGGCATGGACAACCAGATTTTTCAAAAAGCTCCCGGCAGAAATGACGCTGGAATAAGGCAAAAAAGAAAGAGACAAAATAAAAATATAAACGGAGTGCTGCATGGCTGCAATAAAGGCCGGTGCAGCACTCCGTTTTCTGTCTGCAGCTGTCTGTCTTGCAGTGGTGGGGATTTCAGCGTATAATGAGAAGGTTCCATTATAAAAACAAGAGGAGAATGTCAATGCCGGGATTTATCATTTTAGCGGGATACAGTCTGGTACTGGGTCTCATATATTGTTACTTAAAGAAGAAAGGCGCTATTCATAAAGCAGATGTAAAAAATATGATTTTTGCAGGT
>CAUWJW010000022.1:0-17083 GCA_963558985.1 uncultured Clostridia bacterium
GCAAACTCCGCCTTCAGGCCGGACTGTGCCAAAATACCCAGTTTTTCCAGAAATACGGACGAAAATTCTTCCGTCATGGAAGGCGTCCGGGCAAGCTGCTGCACAAAATTATCAAAATTACTCTCATACCGGAACTTCAGCTCCGCTTCCGACTGCTGCGAAGCAGCATCGCTGCGTCCGTCAGGCCGTACAACTTTGTCCGGTTTCACCTGACCCTGAATCTGATTATTCTGCGGCAAATTGTCCTGATTAATTTTTGTACTGTTATTATTGTCATAGCCAACTACCGGGCTTGTAACTTTTAAAATATTTGACATCTTTTCACCTGCATTTGTTATCTTTTCATTTATTCTTGTCGAAAAGTATAGTATAATTATAGAGTATGGATATATAATAACGAATCCTGCTTGGATTTACAAGAATCATCCGACTATAAATGCAAATAAATTATAAAATTAAGGTGGTGCTTAAGTTATGGATAATGGAACTGACAGCTTATTGGAAACCTATCTGTTTGAAACAGGTACGCTGCTTGGACAGCTGGATGAGCTTCTTATTGTTGCTGAGCAGAACGGCGACTTTACAGAAGATAATGTAAATGAAATTTTCCGCAGTATGCATACAATTAAAGGTTCTTCTGCAATGTTGGAGTTCAACTCCCTTATGGAGATTGCCCATCACATTGAAGACCTGTTTTTCTACATTCGTGAAAACGGAATGGATACGCTTACTGCAGATCAGAAAAGCGAACTTTTCAATCTGATGTTTTCCTCTGTGGACAAGCTTCGTGAAGAAGTGACAAAGGTGGAAAACAGCGAGCCTCTCGATACTAATATCGACAGCTTCATACAAAATATAAACGATTTCCTCAATAAAATCAGCCACTCGGAAACCGGTGCTGCAGAGGAAAATGCGCAGGAAGAAAATATTTCAGCCAGTGAGAAGTCCCCTCAGGAGGCTGCCTCAATGCTGCCTTCTCAGCTGACTGCTCCGCATCTTCTCCATGTCTTCTTCGATGAGGGATGCGGTATGGAAAATCTCCGTGCCTTTATGATAGTCACGGCATTACAGGAGACAGAGCTTACGTTCTCTTTCTATCCTGATGATATTGAGACAAACAGCAGTTCTAGCGAATACATCACTAAGAACGGGTTCTATCTGGGTTTTGATTCTCAGGAAGCTGCCGAGGAAGCAGTGAACCATATCTCTACAGCCGGAAACGTCCATTCTTATGAAATTATAGATAATGAACCGGAACAGGATAAAAAAACCGAGCCTGCTCAGGAAAAGGAAACCCATAAGGAGGCTGCGCCTGCTTCTCCACAGACAACAGCTCCCACAGCAAAAGAGAAGAAAGCCCCGGCTTCGGGCACGATGTCCCTTCCTGCGGCAAAACAGAGCCTGATTAGCGTCAACCTGTCCAAACTGGACAGTCTGATGGCTATTGTAGGAGAAATCGTTATCACCGAATCTATGGTGACCTCATCTCCTGAACTGCAGAACGTTAAACTGGACAGCTTCCTCAAGTCTGCCCGCCAGCTGCGAAAGCTGACAGATGATCTGCAGGATATTGCCATGTCTTTGCGTATGGTGTCTGTTTCCAGCGTATTTCAGAAAATGAACCGAATCGTCCGTGATATGTCCAAAACATTGAACCGGAAAACCAGACTGACGATTATCGGTGAGAATACGGAAGTGGACAAAACCATTGTAGACAGTATCGGCGATCCGATTATGCACATCGTCCGCAATGCCATGGATCACGGAATTGAAGAGACCGAAGAAGAACGAATTGCCGCTGGAAAAGATCCGCAGGGCGAAATCGTTCTTGCCGCAGAACATACAGGAAGCGAAGTAATTATTTCCGTTACCGATGACGGCCGCGGAATCGATCCGGATGCCGTTCTTGCAAAAGCAAGTGCCAACGGCATGCTTACTAAACCGGAAGAAGAGTATACAAAAAAAGAAATCCTTTCTCTCCTTCTTGCTCCCGGATTCTCCACAAATACAGAAGTTACCGAGTATTCGGGCAGAGGCGTGGGAATGGATGTAGTAAAGCGGAACGTAGAGAATATCGGCGGTGTGATTTCCATTTCCAGTGAAAAAGGAAAAGGAAGCTGCTTCACGCTGAAGATTCCACTCACCCTTGCCATTGTTGACGGTATGGAAATTTCTGTAGGCGGATCCATATTTACGATTCCGATTGCAAATATCCGACAGTCCTTCAAAGCAAAAGAGACTGATGTGGTATTAGACGCTACCGGAAACGAAATGATTCGCTGTATGGATGATTTCTATCCGATTATCCGTATCGGCAACCTGTATGATATGGAGAATGCCTGCACTTCCATTGACGATGGTATTCTGATCTGGGTTGAAGCCAGCGATAAGTCCTACTGCATGTTTGTGGATGAACTGATGGGAGAACAGCAAGTGGTTGTAAAACCGCTCCCGGGGTATTTGAATAACTTCAATATAAAAAATTCCGGAATCAGCGGATGCACCATTCTTGGAGACGGAAACATCAGCATTATTTTAGATGTGGCAAATGTATATTATGCATCTCAAAATATGTTTTACTAATCAACTCGGGAGGTAGCAATTATGCCAGCAACAATAGAAAACGAAGCGATTAATCAGGAACTTACAGAATTAGATCCGAACCTGGAAGGCGCTGTTGCGGACTCAGGAAACGTAGTCCGCTTCCTCACCTTTATTTCCGATGGATTATATTTTGGAGTCCATACTGATAAGGTTATCGAAATCATCAATAATCATATGATTCGTCCTCTGCCTATGGTTCCCGACTATGTGCGCGGAATCATCAACCTGCGGGGACAGATCATTCCGATCATTGATATGCGCCTGCGAATGGGCAAACCGTTCCAGGAATATAATTCCAAAACCTGTATCGTAATATTGGAAATCGACTCTAATATTATCGGAATCGTTGTAGACTCCGTATCCCAGGTCATTGATATTGATCTGGATCAGACTTCACCGATTCCAACAGAAAACAGACAGGAACTTACTAACTCCATGATTTCTCTGGAAGACGGAACTGTAATTCTTCTGCTGGAATGTGAAGCCATCATCGACAGCCATATGTAGCAACGTAAGGAGAGGCAAACATGTTGACAATTTCAACTGAGGACTTTAACCGGCTTGTAAAGTTTATGAAAGGCACTTATGGAATCGACCTGACCAAGAAACGTCAGTTGATCACCGGTCGGTTATCCGGCACGCTTGTGTCCATGGGTTTTTCCAGTTTTACAGAATATGTGGATCACCTGCTGACAAAGAAAGATCCACAGGATATTGAAACGCTTATCAATAAACTGACTACCAATTACACATTTTTTATGCGTGAAGAGTCTCACTTCGACTTTTTTAAAAACACCATCCTTCCCTGGCTTGAAAAAACAAAAAAACAGCGTGTTCTGAGTATTTGGAGCGCAGGCTGTTCCAGCGGTCAGGAACCTTATACCATCTCTATGATTTTAAAAGAATATTTTGGGGCTAAGGCTTCATCCTGGGACACCCGGGTTCTGGCCACAGATATTTCTCAAAAGGTTCTTGGCATCGCCCAGGAAGGTTTATATGACGAAGAATCTCTGCAAGGACTTCCGCCCGGATGGCTCCAGAAATATTTCAGAAAAGCAAAGGAGCCCGGCTATTATATGGTAGCGCCCGAAATCAAGTCCAACGTCATCTTTAGGACCTTTAACTTGATGGATCCTATCCGATTCCGTCTTAAATTTGATGTAATTTTTTGCAGAAATGTAATGATATACTTTGATCAGCCCACAAAAGACGCCCTGGTAAATCGTTTTTACAATGCTACAGTTCCGGGCGGCTATCTCCTGATCGGTCATTCAGAAGGGCTGAACAAAGCCACTACACCCTATAACTATATCATGCCTGCTACCTATCGAAAGAAATAAGAAATCACCATTTCCTACGTATTAAATACAGGTAGGCGAGCCGGGAGTTTACAATAAAGAAGGTATCTGCTATGTTAAATAAACCCAAAATCCGCGTATTGGTCGTAGATGATTCCCTTGTCTTCGACCGATTTCTACTTGAAAATCTGCCAAAAGCGCAGCCCCGCATCGAGGTGGTCGGGTATGCCATGAACGCGTATGATGCGATGCGCAAAATACCCGGTTTAAAACCGGATGTGATCACGCTTGATGTAGAGATGCCTAAAATGAGCGGAATCGAATTTCTAAAAGAACTTTTACCAAAGCATCCGATCCCTGTTATTTTAGTATCATCTCTGAATGTAGGCGTATTTGACGCATTGGCTTACGGTGCTGTGGATTTTGTCAGAAAACCGGATATGAGTGTTGAAAATTCCACTTCACGGTTTGTTCAAAATTTATCTGCTAAAATACTGATTGCATCTCAGGCAAAGGTGAAGCTTCCTGCTTCTGTCAGGAATTCTGCTCCCCAGACAAATACAGCAGTTCCGCCTTCTAAGCCAGGATCTCCTGCAGCCAGAAGACATCCGGCTTCCTGCTCATCTGTCATTAAGTTGACCAGCACTGCCTCTTTACGGCTTAATTCCACGGTTATTGCAATTGGCGCTTCTACAGGCGGAACGGAAGCCACTTTGGAAGTTTTGCGTCAGCTTCCCGGAGATATTCCCGGTATTGTCATTACTCAGCATATGCCAAAGGGTTTTACCCAGATGTATGCAGAACGGCTTAACCGTTTATGCCAGATGCAGGTTAAGGAAGCTGAAGACGGAGATGTGATCCGAAGGGGCCGGGCACTCATTGCGCCGGGAGGTGATCTGCAAATGAAAGTGGTACGCAGCGGCAGAGATTATATCGTTCGCTGTATTCCCGGAGAAAAAGTCAACGGACACCGTCCTTCTGTAGACGTGTTATTCCAGTCTGTCGCACAAACAGTAAAGGGAAATTCCATCGGAATTATTCTTACAGGAATGGGACAGGACGGCGCGCAGGGGCTTCTTCAAATGAAGAAGGCCGGAGCCTATACCATCGGGCAGGACAAAGAATCCTGTGTTGTATACGGCATGCCTATGGTGGCTCAAAAAATCGGCGCTGTAAACAAGCAGGCTTCCTGTTCTGCTATTCCCGGGGTGCTGATGGGGCATTTAAACAGTTTTTAAAAGATTAAAAAAGGAACTGCTTTTACCGGCGGTTCCTTTTTAACTGCATATTATGTTTCACTTTTATACCAGATAATTCATCATCAGGCCTAAGGCTGCATAGTTGTTCATGGTATAAGCTCCGCTTCTTGAGTACATACCCATGTACTGGAACGGATCTGCCATAAAGCTGCTGTCTATGGCATTCAAATCATTGCTGATCAAACTTGCCGAATTTGCACTCATAGCACTGACTCCGCGGTCAAATACTTCTTGCGCCAATCCATTACTTCCCGACAAAAGATCTTTGACCAGATCCGGCTCTTTCTCAAGAGATTTCTTCAGTGTTTCTTTGTCCAGAACCAGATTGCCGTCTTCATCTTTGCTGATTCCCAGTTTTTCAAGAGCCTGCTGTGAACCGAGCGCTCTCTCTAAGCGATCCAGCTGCTGCGCAGTGCCTCTGCCATGGTCAACATTGTCTTCCAAAAATGATACAGCCTTATTATAACTGTCTAAAAGATCTGATACAGCCGATGCGACTTTTTCCGCATCCACTCCTGCCGATATGACAGTCTTCCCTGTACCTTTCAGTTCTGCCTGCATCCGTCCGGCGTCAATTTTAACACTGTTGCTCTGAGAAGTGTAATCTATGGTAGTTCCATTGGCAGTAATACTGTACTTTGCATTGAGCGCTTCAGTCTCTGCATTTTCAAGTCCTGCTGCTGCTCCCAGCTGTCCTGCAACTGTAAATGCACTGTCAGTTCCTGTAGATTCACTTTCCAGGCTGAGAACAGACTTCCCATCCTTTTGTGTGACAGTCGCCTTAACTCCGGCATCTGACTGATTAATTGCAACCGCAGCCTCCCTCAGCATCTCTCCATTTGTCTTTGTTCTGCCGTTTTCACCGGAAGCACTCACATTAATGGAAAAACTTCCGTTTTTTCCGGAGATGGTAAATGCCATATCCTGCGAAGCAGTCTCGCTGCTTTTCACGCCTTCACTGCGATTCAGCTGCGCTGCCGCCAGCTGGGATACTTCCATTGTCATCTCTTTCTCGCTGCGAATCTTATAACGATTCGTAACATCTGCCACTTCCGTATCGGAGCTGGATGTAACAAGAGAATTCATAACGCCTGCTGAATTATTGGTTTTCAAGCTGTTTGCAGCCTGCATTACATCACTCATTTTACTGTTATAATCCCGCAGGAAATCCAGACCTGAGCTGCGGTACTGGTCATCATACCGATCCGGCTTGGAAGTTGACTCCATATACTTTTGTACATTCGGGTTCTTAGCAAGAGCCTGCTGCTGCCGTATCTGATTAATCGTCAGCTGATAATTATAATAGCTTCCATATAATGAACCAATTCCTCCTATCATAAGAGATACCTCCTTTCTTGCATTTTCTTCTCTTCAACCTCTATTATAATCCTTTTCTGAAAAAAATACATATTTTTTTCAGAAATTGCAAAAGAATCGACATTCTTTCTATTTCTCACCCAAATATTCCTCTAAAGTGAGCTTTTTCTTATAAATTTCCTTTGCAGTCTTTTTACCCACATAACGGATATGCCACGGTTCGTACTCATAACCTGTAATTTTTTCTTTGCCCTTCAGGAAACGTATGATAAATCCATATTTATGAGCATTCTTTGCAAGCCACTGCCCTTCTGCTGTAGTTCCGTAAGCCTGTACTAAGTTGTAATTGACACTGGGCGAGGAAACATCGGCACACAATCCTGTCTGATGTTCACTGTGGCCAGGCTCTGCACTGTACTGCTCTGCGCTGTATCTCCCATCTTTATCCACATACTTGTTGAATATCTTTTTCTGATACGCATAAGGGCGGTAGCCGCTGGTAACTTTGATGATATAACCCTGTTTTCGGGCATCACCGGACAGTTTTCGAAAAGCTTCTGCTGCTTTTTTTCTCATCTGCTGGTAAGAATTTGCACCTTTTACAGCAGGTTTTGCATCTATCAGGTCTTTGGGTTCGTAAGCTTTATCCAATCCGTGTTTTTTATTGACAAGTACCAGATATTCACTTGAAGGCGCTTTTCCTTCATCCGCTCTTGTTTCCTTATGAGCAGCAGAAGAAGGCTGTACCGGATCTTTTTCACCCACATCTGCCGATAGATGCGGTCCAACGGCAAAATACAGCCCTATCATAAGCACCAGCAGGAGAAAACTCCGTCTTCTCCTTGCCCTCCGCTGCTTTCTCTTCCGTATCAGCTGCTTCCGCTGGTTGTAATACTCACCGGATTTCCTTACGGTTCTCTGCTGTTGTCCTCTATTACTACCGGAACGTCTATCCATGCCATCTCCCTGCTCTTTGTTTCCCTTTATTCCTGCGGACGCAGTTTAAAGCGATCCACCTGCTCACGAAGAATCTGTGCCTGACCGGACAGTTCTTCACTTGCAGCTGCGCTTTCCTCAGCTGTAGCAGAGTTGGTCTGCACTACGCTTGAGATCTGATCCAGGCCCTGTGTAATCTGTGAAATAGAATCAGCCTGCTGTTCAGTACCTTCTGAAATTTTATCCACATTTCTGGAAACCTCTCTGGCTCCTTCCACTGCGGACATGAGCGCTTCAGCAGTTTCATTGGCAATACGGATCCCGTTTTCAACTGCTTCAACTGAATTTTCGATCAGTTCAGCAGTTTCATTAGAGGCGTCTGCACTCTTTCCTGCAAGATTGCGCACTTCATCGGCTACTACTGCAAAACCTTTGCCTGCCTCTCCTGCCCTTGCTGCTTCTACGGCTGCATTTAATGCAAGAATGTTAGTCTGGAATGCAATGTCTTCAATGGTTTTAATAATCTTTCCAATTTCTCCGGAACTGTGATTAATGGCATCCATCGCTTCCATCATTTCCTGCATCTTCTGATTGCTGATTTCCATACCTCTGCCTACCTCACCTGCACGGTGACTTGCTTCTTTGGCATAATCTGCACTTTCACGTACATAGTCAGATACTTCACTAATAGCAGCAGAGAGTTCTTCTACGGAACTTGCCTGTTCTGTAGCGCCCTGTGCCAGTGCCTGGGCTCCGTTGGATACCTGTTCGGAACCGCTGGATACCTGTTCGGCACTCTGATGGATCATGCTCATTGCATCGTTCATACGGTTTGCAATATTCTTAAACGATACCAGCAGCGGGTAGAACTCTCCTGTATAAGCTTGTTCACAGGTGGAATCCACATCTAACTGTCCCTGTGCCATCTTGCCCAGGAACTGGTTTTCATCGTCAATAATCATGCTGAGACGTTTGACCAGTCTGCGCATTTGATCAGAAAGAACGCCAAGCTCATCTTCGGATGTATAGTCAAGTTCCACATTAAGATCTCCTTCAGCCATCTTGACAGCAGCCTCTTCAATCTGCTGCACGGGCTTTCTGATTCCTTTGATTACCTTATTGGAAACCAGAAGTCCGACCCCGACAATGGCCAGGAACAGGGCAATCTGAATGATCAGGCACATATGATACAGTTTTGCACTGCGGTTTGTTGCTGTTGAGGCTCCCGTCACATTATAAGCTGTCAGCGTTTCAAGCGCTTCCGATACCCGGTCATAAGACTCCTTTGCATCTGCACCGAACAGAATCCTTGCCTCCCGATCCTTGCCTGCCTGTGCCATCTCCAGCATCTGATCGTGATAGTTCATATAAACATTCCATTCATCAATTGCTGTAAACAGCAGCCTCTTATCTTCCTCATCGGATACAGTATTGGTATAATTTTCAAAAATTGCGTCCATCTCCGATAAATTCTCATCAATATCAGCCTGTCTGCTCTGCTCATCTTCCTTTGAATCCGTTGTAATTTTTGCCAGCGCATTGAGCCGTACTGCCGTTGCCCGCGTCTCCAGTTCACGCGCTTCATCTACACCATCCAGCCATTCCAGTGCAACCTCTTCAGTAGAGCTGTTAATCTTTCCCATTAAAATCAGTGCAATAGAGCTTGCAAGAATCAGACCGACTAATGCAACCCCTATCATAAGTAATAATTTTCCCCGAATCTTCATGTTTTGAATGCGGTTTCCCATTTTCTTCTGTAGCCTCCCTACTTATACGTTTAGTCTATACAAGGAATTATACCATACATCCCTTCCTATATAAATGCCGGATTTGCCGCAAACCCTTATTTTTCATATCTTTTCGCCAATTTCTCCGCCAATTTTCCTTGTTCCTTTTTTCCAAAAAACAAAGAAAGTTAACTTTTTCATACTTCCGCCGATAATATACATATCGAGGTTGTTCCTATAAACTAAGAGAGGTGCATCACATGAATACCATCCGGGTACTCCCACAGACAGTCTCTGTCAAAGCAAGTCCCCCGCAAACACATAGATCTGAACTAAAATCCCAGACACCGCCTGCTGTTCCAAGCAAAGATTCTGCCCACATCACAAACGAGTGGCAGGAGCAGGTGGATTGGAGCTCCCGGGTAGAATCTGCCTTATGCAACCTGCAGCAGAGCTTCCCCGGAATTTCCATCTATGTATCTTCCAACCTGTCAAAAAATGAACTGGCAGATCTGGCTGCCATTTTAGGTTCCGGAAACCACCTTATTATTTCTGAGGATTTCCTGAAGCAAATGGCAAGCGGTAGCGAAGCCTGGGAACAGGGGAAAGCGCAGCTTACAGAAGCCCTTGCTTCCCTTAAATCGCAGCAAAGCGATGCCGCAGGAAAAGGAATTTATCTTTCCTCTGAGGAAAAAATGTCCTGGCTCCTGCAGCCCCCTGAGCAGAAAGAAACGGTAAAGACAAAATGGGAGCAGGAGGCCGAAGACGCCAAGCGGCTCCTTGACCGCATGAAAGAAATGCAGGAAGAACAAAAAGAACGCCAGAAAAAACGAAAAGAGTTAGAGACGCGGCAAAATGCGGCCAATTATCAGACTGCCGGCAGTTATGCCCGGCTTGCCTCTGCGAAAACCAAGTCCAATGTTCAGTGGGTCATGGGTGATGTACGGCAGAAAATCGCCAAGCTTCGGATGGCTTCTGCCTGCGGCGATGCAGATGAAACCAGGAAGGCAAGAGCTGCCATCCGTTCTTATCAGACGCTTTTGCTCCGAGGCAATCGAAAAATCCGCAGGCTGAATGAAGAAGATCTTGTACGGCTCCGCCAGAAACGAGCTGAACAGAGGGAACGGGAAGATGAAGCGCTCCGTCTCCGACTGGAACGGGAACGGCAAAAAACAAAGCGAAAGACAGCAGATCATATGCTTGTGGAAGAAGGACGTCTGTTTGATCTGAATCAAAAAGTCTACGGTCCGCACCGCCGCAGCCGATATCAGATTTCCCCGGATGGGATCACCACGGCAGCACCGGCTGCTGCGTCCCCCGCTCCCGCTATTATCCCTGAAAGTATCCCTGCAGGAGGCGGAGGTGCAGGCGGCTTCACTGCGGCAGATGTAACAATTACTGTAGAAACATAATTTTTTATAGCAGGCACAGACCGGCACCCATTCTCATATAGGTGCCGCCTTCCCGTCTGTATGAGCAGAACTGTTCCGGCTCACAGCAGGTGCAGTGGGAGCTGACAGCAATTTTTTCTTCCTTCACGCCCAGCTGCAGAAGCTGCTGTCTGTTGATGCCTTTAATATCCAGAAAGTACTTTTCTCCCTCCGGCCTGGAAAAATCATCTGTAAACGGCCAGACTTCTTTAAAGGCTTCATAGACCTCCAGTCCCACCTCAAAACAGCAGGCGCTGATTCCCGGGCCAATGACACACTGCATGGCTTCCGGGCGGCTTCCATAATGGTCTCCCATCATTCGCACCGCTTTTGCGGCTATTCCTGCAGCAGTTCCCCTCCAGCCCGCATGTACAAGGCCGATGGCACTGTGCTGTGCATCATAAAACCAAACCGGCAGACAGTCTGCATGCACTGTAGTCAGAAGCACACCGGGCACATTGGTAATCAGTCCGTCTGTATCCGGAATCCTCACCGGTTCCGACCCTTTCTCCTTTATCACAGCAATCTCATCCTTATGCACCTGACCCGGCCAAATAAGCTGCATATCCAAAAGCCCGATTTCTTTTAATACCTCTTCATTGTAGTAGGGGCTGCCCTCACTGGCTCCCTGCTTTGTTGAAAAAAATCCTTTCACTTGGGGGATCTCTTTAAATACTTCTAAAAAAAGATTGCTTTTCAATCCAAATTCCTCCGTTTCCCTTTACACAGATACTTTCCTCCATACCCTTCCCATGATACAATAGAACCCAGGAAAGGAGGGATCTTCTTGTATCCGTATAAAATCCAAAATATACAACTGATTGAACTGATACGCCGCATGTGCAACTATGTAGATTCAAGGCTGATGGATCACGGTTTCCGGGTATCCCGCACAGTTGCACACATGCTGCCTGCTCTTGGAGTTTCCGATCCGATCCGCCGCAGAGACATCTGTCTTCTGGCACTCCTTCATGACATCGGCGCCTACAAAACCGAAGAGATCCATCGTCTCATTCAGTTTGAAACAAGTGACGTATGGGAACATTCCTCTTACGGCTATTTATTTGTAAAACATTTTTCTCCGCTTGCTCCCATCGCAGACGGGATTCTTTACCATCATATGCCATGGAAAAAACTGCGGAAGATTCAGGGGCTGTCCCCGGAAAACGCCCGGCTGGGGCAAATCATCTATCTGGCTGACCGGCTGGATATCATACAGATGGTCAAACCCTCTTTGCAGGAAAACCTTGCGCAGCTGGCTCAGCGCAAAGGCTCCCAGTTCGATCCTGAGCTGATGGATTTATTTTTGTCTGTCGACTGGTCGGCTTGCTTTGAAAAGGATCCGCTCCACGACCGTGCATACATAGAAATGCTCACTGCTGCCCCATTTTCCAAGGATGAGATCCGGCAATATCTGTACCTGATTGTCTCAATCATTGACTTCCGCAGCCACCATACTGTAACACACACGCTGTCTGCTGCGCATATTGCTTACAGCTTGGCGCAGTACATGGGAGAAGATGCTTCTGCATGTGATACAATTGCTTACGGGACACTTCTCCATGATCTCGGAAAAATTGCAGTCCCTGTGCACATTCTTGAATCTCCGGGGAAGCTCAATGAAGAAGACATGAATATCATGCGCAGTCACGCATCCATTACCGACCGCATTTTACAGGGGATCGTCCCTGACCCTGTGCAAAAAATCGCTTCCCGTCATCACGAGAAACTCAATGGATGCGGTTATCCAAACGGCCTCTCTGCCAAAGACCTTTCTACAGGTGAACGGATTGCTGCTGTTTCGGATATTGCAAGTGCACTTACAGGTACCCGCAGCTATAAAGAAGCATTCAGCAGCGAAAAGGTGTGCGCCATTTTAAATCAAATGAAACAAGCCGGTGAAATTGACCCGGATATTACACAATGCCTGCTGGATCATCTGGAGCCTATTTTAAAATCTGCTGAACTGCAGTGCAGGCCTCTGATAACATCCCTTCATGCGCTCATGCAGGAATACCGGAACCTTATCAGTACCGGCGGTCTCCCGGATCCGTCATATTCTTAAAACACCGGAGCAGTATCTCATTTCTGTCACGATTCCCTCCCGCACAAGAATAAGATGCCCGAATCAGTTCAAACTGAAACATTTGACAGATTCGGGCTTTTTGTCCTGCTTTGCACAAGAATGCTGAAAAAAGCTGCACAGAGTATTTTTTCAGAAGTTAGGCTTCTTCATCTTTTGTATTATCAGGCACTCTATGCTGCAGCTGGGCCAGCTGTGCAGACAGCTTCATATTCTCCCCATAGTCCACCCTGCAGTCTATAAGTGCCGGAACATCCTGCTCAAATGCTTCTCGAAGAATAGGAATCAAGTCATCCGCCTTTTCTACCCGGTAGCCTTTTCCGCCCATTACATTGGCCAGTGCAACGAAATCCGGATTATTAAAGTCCGTATAACAGTTCTTTCCAAAGTGCTCCATCTGTTTCCATTTAATCAGTCCATAGCTGCTATCATTTAAAATAAGCGTTACAAAGTTAGTCCCGATCCGTGCTGCGGTCTCCAGTTCCTGCATATTCATCATAAATCCGCCGTCGCCTGTAACTGCCAGCACTTTTTTGTCCGGATTAACCAGTTTTGCAGCAACTGCTCCCGGAATGGCAATTCCCATAGATGCAAATCCGTTAGATATAATACAGGTGTTTGGTTTATAACAGTTATAATGCCTTGCGATCCACATTTTATGGGCACCTACATCAGAAACCAGAATATCCTCTGCCCCCATGACTTTTCTGACATCATGGAGGATCCGCTGCGGCTTCATCGGGAACGCATCATCCGTTTCATACTGATCATGGTCTGCCTGAATTTTCGCCTTAATCGCAAGCGCATAATCCGGCTCAGTTTCCCGTTCAGCACGCCTCAAAATTTCATAAAGGGAGTCTGAAATATCTCCCACCACCTGCGCTTCAGGCTGATACCGCTTATTGATATGCGCAGACTGCGTCCCGATATGTATGATTTTATGATTGTTTTCCGGATTCCATTTCCTCGGGAAACACTCTACAATATCATAACCGATTCCGATAATCGTATCCGCTGCATCAAAAATCTGATTGATATAATCCCTCTGCGGAATACCAATGGTCCACATGGAATACGGATTGTCAAAAGGAATGATACCCTTTGCCATCATGGTGTTTGCAACCGGAATGCGCAGTTCTGTCGCAAACTCAGTAATAGCCTGCGCCGCACCGTTTCTCACAGCACTGTAGCCTGCTAAAATCAGCGGGCGTTTTGCACGGGAAATCCTTCTTGCCACTCTCTCAATCGATTTAAACGATGCGATTCCCTTCTGCGGAGCCACTCTGCGCATCGGAACACCCTGTGCGGGCATCTTGGCAATATTGTCCGGCAGATCGATATGAACTGCCCCCGGTTTTTCTGACTCTGCATATTTAAATGCAATCCTGACAATTTCAGGCACAGTGTCCGGCCTGAGAATCTGCTTTGTCCGTTTCGTAATAGGTTCAAATACTTTTTCCAGATCCAGATACTGATGGGCAGTCAGGTGCATACGGTCTGTAGCCACCTGTCCTGTAATCGCCAGAACCGGCGCGCCATCCAGATTTGCATCTGCAACCCCTGTAACCAGGTTGGTGGCTCCCGGGCCTAAAGTGGAAAGACAGACTCCGGTCTTTCCTGTAAGTCTCCCGTAAACATCTGCCATAAACGCCGCTCCCTGTTCATGCCTTGTGGTGATAAACTGAATGGAGGATTTTTCAATAGCATTCATAAGATCCAGATTTTCTTCCCCCGGAATCCCGAATATATATTTTACCCCCTCTTGCTCCAGGCACTCTACTAAAAGGTCTGCTGTTGTCCGCTCAAAATCAGGCGGTGTGTGGGGCGCAACTCCGCTTTCTTTCAAAATTTTAAGATACGATTCAATTTCCTGCTGTCTCCGGTCCTCATCTTCTTTTCTCATTTTCCCGCCTCCTGTTTTATGCCATAATATGAAACTGTTTTAACACCTTTAGTATGCGCCAGCCTTCCCTTTTTCGCAATCTTTTTCTCGTTATTTCATATAGTCGGACATTCTGCAGGCGCCGTCTGCCCCGCAGGCTCGAATAAGCGGTTCGTTTTTGTCTGTAATTCCTCCCAGACCATAGACTTCTATGTGGGTTTTTTCGCAGATCTCCCGAAGAAATGCTGTCCCTTTTCCCGGCAGACCCTTCTTGCAGTCGGTTTCAAAGATATTACTCGCAATCACATACTGCGCTCCTTTTTTTTCCGCCTGCAGCGCTTCTTCCAAAGTATGCACCGATACGCCCACACAGGTGAAGGTTCCCGGCCTGTTTTCCCACTGTATAAAATCGTCAAAGGTCAGGTGGATACTCCAGCAGCCTGCAGCTTCTGCCGCATTCCGGAACGTATGGCATATAAGTCTGATCCCGCTCCTTTTGCATACCGGTATCATCTGCTCTGCCAGTTTTCTGTATGCTGCTTCTTCCAGATCTTTTTCCCTCAGAATAAGAATGTCTGCCCTGCCTTCCAGTCTGACCGCCTGTTCCTGCAGCGAACCGGGGCACAGGTGCCGGTTGGATACAGCAATGCGCTTAAAGGAAGACATAATCGTTCATCACCGGCTGCAGGCCGCACTCCTCAATTGCTGCAGTAATCTCGTCTACACTTCGTTCATCTGCAATCTCAAATTGATCGTCTCCCTGATTGTTTTTGTCGGCTCCGTGGCTGCCGATTCCTGTGCTGACACCGGCTGAAATCTTCGTAGCCGCCAGGCCTATCACATGATCTCTGAATCCGGCTCTCTCTCTAGTGGAGATGGTCATTCCTGCAAATGGCATGAAAATCCGGTATGCGCACATAATCTGAAGCAGTTCTCTTTCATGGACATCCTTGGGGTCTAAAGTTTCATTGTTAACAGTCGGCCGCAGCCTCGGACAGGAAAAAGAAATCTCCGCATGAGGGTACTTCCGCTGCAGTGTCCATGCATGCATCCCTGTGGCAAAGGCGTCCTTTCGGAAGTCATCCAGTCCCAGAAGAGCAGCAAAGGCTACGCCCCGCATCCCTGCCCGCAGGGCTCTTTCCTGTGCATGAAAACGGTAAGGAAATACCCTTTTGTGTCCTGCCAGATGCAGCTGCTCATATTTACGGGCATTGTAGGTTTCCTGAAAAACAGTGACGTAATCGGCACCGCACTGATGCAGGTATGCGTAGTCTTGTGTATTCATGGGATAAACCTCAAGACCCACCATTTTAAAATATCTCCGGGCCAGTCTGCAGGCTTCTCCTATATACGCAACATCAGATTTTGCCCGGCTTTCTCCTGTAAGAATCAGAATTTCTTCCAGCCCGGTCTGCGCAATTGCTTTCATTTCTTCCTGAATCTGATCTATATTCAGCTTTGCTCTCTTAATGCGGTTATGACAGTTGAACCCGCAGTAAACGCAGTAGTTTTCACAATAATTGGATATATAAAGCGGCGTAAACAGGTATACACTGCTTCCAAAATGTTTCCTTGTTTCCGCCTGCGCCCGCTGTGCCATCTCTTCCAGAAAAGGTGCGGCTGCAGGTGATAGGAGTGCACCGAACTCTTCCGGTCCGCAGTTTTCTTTTTTCAAAGCCTCTTTTACATCTTCTGCCGTATATCTGCTGCAGTCGTATGCTTCCATTGCTGACAGCACTTCTTCCATGACATGGGAGTCTTCCAGCTGCTCCATATCCGGCAGGTATTCCATATGGCTGATTTTCTTTTCTTGCATCCGATTTTCCTCCTTTTCCTCTTATGCGTCCAGAAATCCGGTCAGCGGGGATGATGCATCTGCCCCTTTGTCTTTCACTCTTCCCATGCCGGACAGGTAGGCCGCTCTTCCTGCTTCAATGGCCTGACGGAAGGCCTGTGCCATGCCCGGGATATCTCCTGCTGTGGCAATGGCTGTATTTGCCATGATAGCATCAACTCCCATTTCCATAGCTTCACACGCCTGAGACGGCCGTCCGATGCCTGCATCTACGATAATGGGAAGGCTGATCTCATCTACCAGAATACGGATAAAATCCTTTGTACTCAGTCCCTTATTGGAGCCTATGGGCGCTGCAAGGGGCATGACAGCCGATGCTCCCGCATCTGCCAGATCTCTTGCAGTGTTCAAGTCCGGATACATATACGGCATGACGATAAACCCTTCCTTGGCTAAAATTTCTGTTGCCTTTACAGTTTCGCTGTTATCCGGAAGCAGATATTTAGAATCCCGGATTACTTCGATTTTTACAAAATCACCGCATCCCAGTTCTCTTGCCAGCCTTGCGATTCTTACCGCCTCTTGCGCATTCCTTGCCCCTGATGTATTAGGAAGCAAAGTGACTCCCTGCGGGATATGTTCCAGAATGCTCCCGTCGCCACTGGAGTTTGCTCTTCGCAGCGCCAGTGTAATCATCTGTGCTCCCGCCTGTTCTACAGCGGCTTTAATCAGTTCTACATTGTATTTTCCCG
>CAUWJW010000023.1:0-17073 GCA_963558985.1 uncultured Clostridia bacterium
TCCATTATACCGTTTTACGATTTCTAAAATAGTCAAAGCGCCACAGCCTCTATGCTCCCCTTTGGTGCTTTGTTTCTTTTGACCAAAGTCTTGGAAAAAGAGGGGGTCAAACCCATCTGTCACAGCGTTAAGGACTTTTATATTTTTATCGTTCAATTCCAAAAGAACCTCGCGCCCTGACGATAGAGTTTCAACATACTCAAAGGCGTTATTCAGAAGATTGGTAACCAGCTCAACAAAACAGTTTGCAGGCATAGGGTACTGCGGAAAGGGCTCCTCAATAAAAAAATCAAAAGCAATTTCTCGCTCATCTGCCCGGCGCTGCATACGGTTTAAAACAGCAGAAAGCAGAGCATCTTCACAAATATGATGCATATGGGTTTCATTTTTTTCTTTTTCCAGAAGCATATGAGAATAAGAAACAATATCCTTTAAGCCATTATGGTTTAAATCTACTTCTGCAAGACCGATGATTGTATTCAATTCGTTTTTATATTCATGCTGCTTGCGCTCCAGCTCCTGGGTCAGCGCACTTAAATATTCGCCGTATTCTTTGTAAACATCAGCCTTTTGCCGCTGCTTTTCATGGCTTAGCAGAATCAGATAGAAAACAGAATTAAAGGTAAAGATAATTGCAACGATAATAAGGATGCTTGTAAGATTGTCCCAAAAAACAGGGGTATGATAATTCCAAAGTGTGATTATGACAGCAGCACATACAATAAAATTAAATGCGACTGCGGAGATCGCTTTTCGATAAGGTCTGTAATATTTGGATAAGAAGGGATCAAAACAGGATCTTTTTCGGTACAGTACAAAGGCAGCAGCCGTTAAACATAACAGGCAGCCGGTCATAACGGGGAGGCTCTGGGTAATCTGAATGTTGGCCAAACCTAATGCGACAGTAATGATCATCTGAAAGAGAAAAATCATAATACACGCCATGAAAAGATCAATTGTATAGGTAAGAATAATTTTTTTGTTAAAAATCCAAAAAAGCAAAAGATAAAACAGTAGCAAAACAATGAACTGTCCGGAAAAATGGAAGAGGTCCAATAGTGCCGATAGCAGAGATGACAGTAGGACAAATAATCCACTCTGATATGTACGCATTGAATTGCGGGGATCCAGGAAGACAGTCAGAAGATATAATGTAGTAATTTCAAGGGAACTGGCTAACAAAGTGATAACAAAATGCATAGGGTACCTCATTGCTGAATAGCTTGTTGACGATAGGTTAAACGTTTTGCAGTGCCAGGTGTTCTTTGATACTCTGATAATAAGTCAGACTCATGGGGCAGGTAAGGGAGCCGGCTTCTTTGAAAGAAAAATCCCAGGAGCGGCGAGCAACTTGCTGTATCCCCGATACAGTCTGCAGGTTTACGGCATAAGAACGATGGCACTTTTGAAAATCTTTTTCATTTACATATTCGATAAATTCATCCAGCTTCATTTTGATATTTTCGTAAATTCCATTTTTTGTATATAGAATAAGTTTTCTGTTTGAAACTTCGGCAAAAAACAACGTATTAAATTTTATGAGCGTTTCGATGCTACCGTTATTGATGAAAAGAAGTTTTTCCGAGGGAGCGCTTAGCTTACGCTTGCCTTTTTGGATACGGAGGGCATCAAGGACAGGTCCGATGCGTTCTTGAAATATCTTAAGCGTATATGGCTTCTCTATATACTCATAATAATGATAACGCCTGTGGATTTCAAGCTGATTGGCCTGCGCTCCTGTGATAAACACAATAGGCGTGAGCTGATAGGCGGGAAACTGTCTGATCGTCTTAGCTAAAGTAAAGCCGTTTTGATCAGGAAGGCGGACATCAATAAAAAATATGTCAATTTCATGACTGTTTATCATTTCTAAAGCAGCAGAATAACTGTCTGCCCGGAGAAGACTGCATTGGGATTGCAGAGATGTAATTGCAGAGCAGCAATAGTTCATTTCTTCAATGTTATCTTCTACCACTAGAACCTTTAGCATAATAAAAAACTCCTTCTACGCAGGGCATTTCATGCAGGATATTGTCATTTCAGGTCGAAGCCCTAGTATTTATTTTAAAGAAAAGCTATACTTAATGCAATACAAAATTACGCAGATTACAGTACCGGAAAGGACAGACAATGAAGCAAACGAATGTGAAACGGAAAGTATTATTCTCCCTGGCATTGTGTGTGGTGATCAGTTTATCTCTAGGTGCATGCTCCCTGACCGGAGGGGCGTATTCACCGCTGACCGGAACATGGAAACTCAATGGCTCCTACAACTTCAGCACAGGATATGTGATGGATATTAAGGATTGGCATCTGGAAGGTGACGGCACTACAGCAACACTGGAATTTAATAAGGATAAGTCCTACAAGCTCATATACAATCAATATGGAAAGAAAGAAGAGACTTATACAGGAACTTATGAACTGCAGGAAGGCAGTGACTACCTGATGCTTAAGCATGATAAAAGCAATCCCGGGCCGCTGACCATCATGTATATGGAAGACCTTCATACCTTTGAGGACAGCCATGACAACTGGATCCTGATAACCACACAGGAAAAAAAGGAAGATGAAGAAGAGCAGAGATACTTTTACTTGCTGAGACAATACGACAGGTAAAGAGGTACCTTCACACAGAAAATCACAGGAGGATGATGATGAAAAAAATATTGAGTATCCTGCTCATTGGCGTAATTTGCTTAAGTGCAGGCGCATGTTCCTCAGCGCAGCAGGAGGAAGAAAAAAAGACCGCAGCTTTTGTGGTAAATCCTACGAAAGACAAAGTCCAATTAATCGCCACTACAGAAGAACATCCGCAAAAGGATACAATATCCTATGCTTTTCAGGTAAAAAATATATCCGAGGAAACATGCGTGCTGAAGGACATCGTTATTCAGAGCTGCGACCAAAAGCTGAACTTTTTAGATACAACCGGTGAAAATGAGAAGGAAGAGCTGGCGCCGGGGCAAAAGAGCAGAGAGTTTCATTATACTGTTCCGGGGGAGGCCAGATTCACAAAGATTGTAGGATATCAGTACATAGAAAAAGAAAGATTGCTTATGGATACCTTTGACAGCATTCAAGTATGCTATGGCAGCGGATTTACTTTTGCTGTAAAGGATTATACAGATGAAGAGATTCTGAAGATGGTTGATGAGCAAGATGCTGCAAGAAAGCAGGCACAGATTACAAACTATTTTGTAAAGAAAGATACTGTGCCTTAGAAATCTTTTTTCCTGCCGCAGTCTGCTGCAGGGCGAGGCTGAAGAGGAAAATACGAGGAATTTACAAGGAAGGCATCCTATTAACGAAAAAGTTGTTAATAGGATGCCTTTTTGAGATGCAGGAACGCCGGAATTGACTGTAAAATATTGGAATGTTAAAAAAGTATGTTCCAAAATACTTGATTTGGGGCTGTCGCACCCCATAAAAATGGGGTGCGAGGCGCGATTTCTCCTAAACTATGCAACTAACTTGCTCTGTATAAGATAAAGTGTTGAATTATTTTGCGGTTAAGTGCTTCTAACTTGTCGAAAACAAGCTTTTTTTATGTTCCGGAAAATTCAAAATGCCTGTTTTGGAACAAGGCGCCCTGAAATGCAGAAGACATAGAAAGCGGCATCTTCGCTATGTGCGCATCTGTCCTCGCATCTATGCTTTTTCCTATTTTTCTTCCAGAGATTTTTCCAGCTGCGCCATTTTTCCCTTTGCCAGTTCCTCGGGAATAAACACCTGGCCGCACTGGGGACAGCGCAGCACCTTGTGGCGAAATTTTTTATCCAGATAAGAGAACTGAGTATCCATCTCTTTGAGTCCGCATCTGCACTTACTGCAGATCCACGTCTTGTTTGATTCCATTCCAGACTGCCTCCAATTCTATTTTTGTTCGGTGGGTGTACGCATTGATGAGGCGGAAATGATGTTCCTCCAAATCCACAGGTGCATACTCCACCCAGTAAGTCGTATAGCCGATTACGCAGAAGCCGGTGAGAGAGCCGGTTTCCTCATTGAAGAAGGTGCGTCCGTGCCGCTGGCAGAAATCCACGGTCTGCAGAATCTGCTCTTCCAGAATCCGCTCCTGATCCAGCTTTTTCTGCAGTTCAGGAGAAATCTCCACAGTAATCGGGTATGCACAGCGGGGAACCTCAAACTGTTCATCCCAGAAAAAGGCCAGCAGCGTCTCCTTGAGGAGCCTTCTGTTTTCACGGCGCTGCGTAATGGTAGGCAGAGCGGTCTGTCCCTCGCCTTCACCGAAAAGAAGTTCCAGGATGTGATGTGCTTCTTTGCCCTGCTTCAAAAAGATATCCCGGCAGTTGATGCAATAGGTGATATAAGGCGTGCTGCTTTCCTGCACCCTTTTTTTTGCCACAAAATCCGCATAAGCCGGGTTTGCCAGATCGCCGTGGCCGCCGTAGCCGCAGCAGGTGAGGTACTGGTTGTTGTCGGGAAGAGGGACAAGTTTCACGCCGATATCTTCTGCCAGATCCCGTACAGCCCGGCGGACTTCCGGTTCCTCTCTGGCTGCGCACGGATCAAAGACAGCAAGCGTTTCTTCACAGCAGCCGCCGCTGATATCCCACCGGCGCAGGATCTGAGGCAGGGAAGTCACCGGGATTTCCGGCAGGTATTCTTTAAAGTGCTTCATACAGGTCATGCAGCCCATAATCATAGTGGGCTCTCCCAGCTTGTGCCACTGCTCCCGAATCTTTGCAAGTTCCCGGTCAAACGCGGGGCGGTCTCCGGCCCAAAGAAGGGGAACGCCGCAGCACTGGAGAAACATAGCCGTATCCGGATGCTGATTGAGCAAAGCATCATAAAGCTTCACGATGAGTTCCGGCTCAGATGCGCCCAGCTGACAGCCGGGGAAAAGGGCGTATTCACAGGCGTCTTTTCCTTTTGGAAGGCGGATCAGTGAAGCTTCTCCATTGGCCTGTTCCATATCCTGCAGCCAGAAATCGTGGTAAGGCCACGGCATTTTTCCCTGTGCGTGCATTTTCTGCCTGCCTGCCAGGAACAGTCCATCCAGGTCAATATCCTCAGGGCAGACTTCTTTGCAGATGCCGCACTGATTGCACAGAGACATAAGACGTTTGGCAGGCGTAGCCTTCAGTTCGCTTCGACCCTCCAATGTGGTCGCTACAATCTCATCCCGCACCCGCACCGGCCACTTATTGGTAAATTCCAGAAGATCGCAGTGATCCCGGCAGGCGCTGCACTGACATCTGATACATCTTGCTGCCTCAGCAGCAGCCTCTTCCTTTGTATAACTTTCACCGGCAGGCAGCACCGCAGGTACCGTATCCTTTGCCTCAGCCATTCCGGCACACATGCGGCTCTTTTTTCTCTCTTTCGGATAATACAGGCTGCCTGTTTTTATGTAATTATCAATGACGGTACCAATGGAAAGCCCGCCTGCCAGTGCATAGAGGGGCTCATCGCCAATGAGCTGACCGCCGGCAAAATAGCCGGTGCCGTTTTTTTCCATACAGTAGAGATCTCCTGATGGTCCCTGTGCTTTCAGAAGGCCGAAATCCTCGCCATTTTTACCGGTGGCAATGTAGACGGCATCAAAGCCTGACAGCTGATCCGGACTTGTGATCTCATGATTCAGATGGATGGTGTAGTCCTGATGCATCAGCTGCTCCTCAAAATCCTTCTGAAACAGCGCAGGATCCAGCAGATCCCAGAGGCATCCTCCCGTGCGGCTGCTTTTTTCAAAAACCTCCACTGTATATTTTTTGGTGGAAAGACGGAGCAGTGCTGCCATTCCCGAAAGACCTGCGCCCACAATGGCAATCTTCTCCTGCTTTGCGGGAAGGTTGTAATCTGTCGGCGAAGTATCGGAAGCAAGGTCGATGGCGGCCCTTTCTAAAAGGTCTATTTGCAGAGGACCTCCGTGATCCTTTCTGGGACAGATATTTTTGCATGGCGCTGTGCACAGTGCATTTGCAATGCGGGGAAACCCGGTGGCATTGCGGTATACTTTAAAGGCAGCTTTCATTGCACCTCGCCCTGCTTTTTCCAAAAAGTTTAAAATTTCCATGTGAAAGGGGCATTCCCCGGTGCAGTAGGGGATCTCCCTTTCTAAACAGTTTTCAAAGTTCTCAAGGTATTCTTTCATTCTCTTAATCTCTTTCGCATAAGGATATCGGCTTAAGGAAAGCCCTTAAGCCGATAAAATTGTATCATTTTTATGTTGTGTTTTGCAAGTCTGTGCTTAGTCCGGAATGTTGGTAATTGGTTCATAAGTTTCAGCCTTTTCTTCCGGGAACATATCTTCAAACAGGTCTGTCATCGGATTGTTCTTGATGTATTCCATTTCTTCGTAGAAATCCGAACCCAGGAAGTATTTCTTAGGCGGCAGGATTTCTTCGCCGTTTGCCAGTTTATCCAGACCTTCTTTGATTTTTTCCGGATAAGCAGGAAGTTCGTAGATCCGCACGCCGCAGGCATTGTCGATGGCATTGATAACTGCCATGTGACCGCCGGACTGGAATGCTTCTGATGCACCGGAAGAACCGAATGGGTTGGTATTTCTCGGCGTACAGTGGTGGATCAGGTTGAAGTTGTCCGGAATATCCTTGATGGAAGGAATTCCTGCACCTGCAATGTTGCTGTGCTTCTTCACATCCTCATAGTTTTCGGAAAGTGCAAATCCGATGGAGTGGGACAGTCCGCCGTAAGCCTGACCGTCTACTGCTGCAATATTTCCGATTACACCAACGTCATCTACAGACCAGAATCCGATGCAGGTAGCTTTGCCTGTCTTAGTGTCTACTTCAACTTCTGCCATAGAAAGGGCATAGGTGAAGGCAGGAGTCGGGTTGCCCACGCCTGTATTCGGATCCAGATATTTCAGTGTCATATCTTCCGGATTCTGATATTGGGTTTCGTATTTCGTCGGGATGCCTTCAGCGGCCATTTCTTCATAAGTACGGTATGTGCCGTCCGGTTTTCTCATAGCGTTCATCAGCTGATCTGCTGCCATGACAACCGCTTTGCTGTTCATGTAGTGCTGTCTGGAAGAAGCAGTTGCGCCGGAGTCCGGACAGTATTTGGAGTCGTTCTGAATCAGGACGATGTCATCCGGTGTTACGCCCAGCGGCTTGAGAGCTTCCAGTGTAGTTACCAGAGCGCCTACATCTCCGCCCTGACCCTGATCCTGCCAGGTGTCATACTTGGCAAATTTGCCGTTTGGCAGAAGTTCAAGAGCAACGGTACACTGGTCAAAGATACCTTCTGTTACATTATATCCGCCCCAGGCGATTCCCACGCCTCTCTTCTTTTCCGGTGTAGTTTCCCGGGCGCAGCGTTCCTTAACCTCTTCATAAATCGGCTTGAGAATATCCATCATCTTTTCCATCGGATATTCACGGAACGGATACTGGTTGATATTTGTATCTCCCGGTCTTGCAATATTCTTATAACGCAGATCGAACGGATCCATGCCCATCTTCTTTGCCATCATATCCATGAGGGCTTCGGAAGCGGTGTAAGCCTGAGGAGAACCGTATCCGCGGTAAGCAGTTCCGTAGTTGTGATTTGTGCAGGCAACTCTTGTCAGTCCCAGACAGTTTGGCACATTGTAAGGGAAGAACATGAATTTTGCAGGTCTTGTAATCAGGTCGTCTCCCAGTTCGTTGTAGGAGCCGTGATCCATTCCGCAGTCCCACTCGGCACCGATAATCTTTCCGTCCTTGTCGCAGGCCAGTCTTCCATTGGTGTAAGCCGGCGCACGTTTTCCGGAAAGTGCCATAAACTGCGGATAAGTAATGGAGAGCGCTACCGGCATATCATCACATGCCAGGCAGGCGATAGCAGCCATTGCATAAGTGGCAGCTGCGATTCCCCATCCAAAGGTTGCGCCTGTCGGATTCTCTACTACACGGATTTTCTCTGCAGGAAGGCCGGTGGCTTCTGCAATATCTCCGATATTGGCATAAATCTGCATGGCTTTGCAGTGAACCGTCAGGAGACCGTCATCTCCCCAGTAAGCCTGTACAGTGTCACCTTCGATTGGCATATGCGGCTCTCTGGAAGCGTAGAAGGAACCTTCCACCACATAAGGTGCTTCATCAATCAGCTCCGGTGTATCGTGTCCTGCACCCTTGACGTTAGGCTGCTCGGACCATACATTCGGGTGGTCTTCGTGGATCCGCTGTGCATCTGGCATAGCGGCTTCCAGATAAGTCTTGTATTCCGGAAGCTGTTCCCAGTCAATTGTAACTTTCTTTGCAGCTTCCTGAGCATGTTCTTTTGTATCTGCAACAACGAGAGCAACCACATCTCCATAGTTGAAAATGGTGTCTTCAGCCAGAATCGGATGGGACTGTCCCTGTGCCAGTGTTCTAGGTGTAAACGGCATGAACCCGAGTCTGTTAGGTCCCTGGATATCAGCGGCTGTAACCACCTTGTATACGCCCGGCATGCTTTCGGCTTCTTCTTTGTGAATGGCTTTCAGCTTGGCGTGGAAGGCAACTTTCGGCTGTACTAAAACAGCATGGAGTGTATTTGCCGGCATCTTCAGTTCAATATCGTCACCGTAATCAGCAAGCCCGCAGACTTTTGCCAGAGCGGCAGGACGTACCAGAGGCTTTCCGTAATATTCTTTGTTTTCCGGAAGCTTTACCATAATATCTTCAAGCGCACATTCTCCGCGCATCACTTTCGCAGCATTCATAACCGCATCTACAATCTGCTTGTATCCGGTACAGCGACAGATATTTCTGTGCTTCTGGAACCAGTCTCTTACTTCTTCTCTTGTAGGATCCGGATTTTCCTGAAGCAGGGCGTAAGCGGAAATAATAAATCCCGGTGTACAGAAACCGCACTGTACTGCACCTGCGTGCATGAATGCCACTTGAATCGGGTGGAGATATCTTGGTGCTCCGATTCCCTCGATAGTGATTACCTCACTGTATTCATCGATCTTAGCAATCTTCTGCATACAGGAACGAACCACTTTTCCGTTAAGAATTACAGAACAGGAACCGCAGACGCCGGTTCCGCATCCTACTTTGGTACCGGTGAGCCCAAGGCGTCTTACTACAGATGCAAGGGTGTCTTTTTCCGGGTCGCAGATGAACATCCGATCCGCACCATTGATGTTTAACGTCATTTTTCTCAATTTCATAATAATTTGCCTCCAATTGATCTTCCGAATTGAATGATTTTTAACGTTTCACAGTCAATAACAAAGGCCTTTTCGTGCGTTATGTTTGTTGTGTTTTTAACGCAGAAGGCTCATATGTTTCCATATAAACCCAACGTTCACGGCTCCATAGCGTACTCTTGCCGTAGGCAACCGGGAATCGGATTGTTGATTGATTTGTTACTACGGGTTTATTTTATCAGTAGGTATTAAGACGTGTCAATAATAGATGTTGAAATTTTCGTACAATTTTGCGGTAAAAGGGAGCACAAAAAGGCTGAGATTGTTGATAATTAAGAATTTTCTAAAATGAACAGAAATTTTCGATTTTTGTGATGCAAATTGTCGGTGCCCTGCTGCCGCAAGAAGTCCGGATGCCAAGCGACCGGGCGGAGCAGCTTGCAGGCTGAGAAAGTAGGGGGAGCCGCCGCCGGCAGAGAGAGTCCCACTTGCCCAAATGATTGTTTTATAATAAAATAGCAGAAAGGCTTACGAGAAAAAAGAAGGAAAGAGAGGTACAAGTATGGAGCGACTAGAAGACGTACAGAGTATCTGTCCGGTATGCGAAAAGCCTGTCAAAGCATGGTATACCCGTCGGGGGGAGAAGGTGTTTCTGGAAAAAAGCTGCCCGGAGCACGGCGATTTTTCGGCGCTGGTATCAAACTGTGCAGAGGATTATCTGGACTGGACCCGAAGCCCTGTGATTAATGTGCCGCCAAAGGAGGCTGTAACAAAAGGCAGCAGCAGGGAGGAATGTCCCCTTCACTGCGGAACCTGCGAGAACCACCTGCAGACGGCATGCTGTGTGCTCATTGATCTGACAAAGCGGTGCAACCAGCACTGCCCTTACTGTTTTGCAAGGGCAGAGACAGATGCAGAGGATCCGGGTGAGCCGACGCTTACAGAACTGGAGCACAAGTTTGATCTGCTCCTTCACCTTGGAGAAGAAGAGCGCCCCTTTAACATTCAGCTTTCCGGCGGTGAACCCACTGTGCGCGATGACCTGCCGGAAATCATACAGATGGCCAGGGGCAAAGGCTTTGCATACATTCAGATTAACAGCAACGGCCGCCGTCTTGCCAGAGAAGAAGGCTATGCCAAGGTTTTGAAAGAAGCGGGAGCATCGGTGATTTTCCTGCAGTTTGACGGAACAGATGATGACATCTACCTGAAAATGCGCGGGGAGCCTTTGTTTGAAGAAAAAAAGAGGGCAATCGGCAACTGTAAGAAAGCAGGACTGCCGGTGACGCTGGTCCCTACGATTGTAAGAAATGTAAACCTTGCCAACATCGGCGCCATGATGGAGTTTCTGCTGGAAAACATTGCAGTGGTAAAGGGAATCCATTTCCAGCCGGTCAGCTTTTTCGGAAGGCACCCGGATCCGGAGCATGAAAACCGGGTCACCATGTTCGATGTGCTGCACGAAATCGAGAACCAGTGCGAGGGCTTTCATTACAAAGATTTCTGCCCTATTGCTACGGGACATACTCTGTGCTGTTTTTACAGTACCTATTTAAAGGAAAAAAGCGGGGTGAAATGTCTGCTGAGCAGTGAAAGAAAGGCGGCCGGCATCAGCTGCTGTGATACGCAAAGCGCTGCAGGCAGCAGTGCCGCAGAGGTGGTAAGGCGGGACAGGGACTACGTTTTGAACAAGTGGGACCTGCCCGAAGACCCTGAGGAAGAGGACGAGGCTCTGGATGCAGAGGAAATTATGAGTCTGGATCAGTTCCTCCGCTATTATAAGCGACATACCTTTACCGTAACGGGGATGGCCTTCCAGGATCTTTCCAACCTGGATGGTGAACGGCTTAAACGGTGCCGGGTACAGGTACTTTCGCCTGATGACCGTCTGATCCCCTTTTGCGGGTATAACAGTATTTACAGAAAGGATTAAAAAATGAGTTTAGTAAGACCGGGAAAATTTGAGATTACAGATAAAGCAATGGAGCTGTGCGGACTGAAAAAGGGTGCGGCTGTTCTGGATGTGGGCTGCGGTGACGGAACAGCAGCCGAATATCTGCAGGACAAATACGGATACAAGGTAACAGGAATCGACCTGAACCTGGCAAAGATTACAGAAGGAAAAGAGAGAAACAAAGATCTGGATCTGCGGATGGGCGATGGAGAGTTTTTAGACGATTTTCCATCCTTTTCCTTTGACTGTGTCAATATGGAATGTACCTTATCTCTCATTAACCTGCCTGATGAAGCCCTTCACGAAGCATACTGCGTACTGAAAAAGGGCGGAAAACTTTTCATCAGTGACCTGTATATGAAAAATCCGGATCCGAACCAGGTAAAAGCTATTAAGATTGAAGCAGAGCGACAGGCGAAGATTCCCCACAAGGAAGAAGACTGCGGAGAAGGGAAGATGCGCTTTGTGGATTTCCGTTTTGAAGGCGCTTTTTTAAAGGAGCCGCTGATTCGCTATCTGGAAGAAGTGGGTTACGAGGTCAAGTCCTTTGAGGACCGCTCCGATGACCTGGACACTTATGTGGCAGAAACCATCCTGCAGGAGGGTTCTCTGGATACCTGCGTCACTTGTGCCAAGGGAAAGAAGGGCATCGGCTATTTCATGCTGGTAGCGGAAAAAAAGGCAAAGTAGAGGGGAAGCACGATGAATGAAGAAATTTTGGACTTGAAACTGAAAGGGTACTGCTGCAGTCAGATGATTATGGAGATGGGACTGCGCAGACTGGGAAAGGAAAATGAGGATCTCATTGCAGCCATGGCAGGACTGTGTGACGGCATGCGGTCAGGAAGAGCCTGCGGTATTCTGTCGGCAGCCATTTGTCTGCTGTATCTGGCAGACCCCAAGGAGGCAAGTCAGGGGCTGACAGAAGATCTGACCGACTGGTTTGAAGATGCCTTCGGCGCCATTGACTGTGAAGAACTCATTGGAAATGATCCCATGGGAAAAGTGGAAAAATGTCCTGTGATGCTGGAGTCTACTTTTGCCATGGCGGCAGAAATGCTTGGATGGGACCAATGAAGAAGTATCTGGATATCTGGACTGCACAAAAGCTGGGGGTAAGCACGCTGTCCAGGGAAGCAATCGAGGCGTATCAGCTGAAAAAAATCAGGGAAACCGTAAGGTGGGCCATGGCGCAGAGCCCTTTTTACAAGAGACTGTATGCAGGCATGCAGGTGGAGTCCTGGGAGGATTTTCACAGGCTTCCGCTAGTGTCGCCTGCTGATGTGTGCCGCCATGGAGAGGATATGGTCTGTGTGCCTCAGAGCCGCATCAGCCGCATTGTCACCATGGCAACCAGCGGTACGGAAGGCGCACCTAAACGCATCAGCTTTACAGAGGAAGATCAGGAACTGACCATTGACTTTTTTCACAACGGGATGCAGCTTCTGACCGATCCGTCAGATACGGTGCTGATTCTGATGCCCTGCAGGAGACCGGGATCTATTGGCGTACTTCTGAAGGAGGGGCTGGAACGGGCCGGAACGGAGGCCATTGCTTACGGCCTTCCCGACGGTACAGATGACAGAAGGATTCTGCAGCTTATGGAGGAGCGGCAGGTAAGCTGTGTTGTGGCTCTGGCTACGCAGCTGGCAGAACTGGCAAGACAGTCAGATGGATATCACATCAACTTAAAAACCGTTCTCCTGTCGGCAGAGTATGTGTCAGAGGAAAGCAGGCGAGCCATTGCAGACGCCTGGGGCTGCCGGATTTTTGAGCATTACGGGATGACGGAAATGGGACTTGGATGCGCAGTCAGCTGTCCGTCTCTTTCCGGCTGCCACATCCGGGAATCCGACCTGTATCTGGAAATTATCGACCCGCAGACAGGCCAGGTTCTTCCCGATGGTGAAGAGGGAGAAATTGTGTTTACCACCCTGACAAGAAAAGGGATGCCTTTTATCCGGTATCGGACAGGAGACAGGAGCAGCTTTATGACAGAGCCCTGTTCCTGCGGGAGTCTTTTGAAGAGACTGAGCCGGGTCGGAGATCGAGCAAGGAAAAAAGGGGCGTGGAAACAAGAAAGAGAGAAGCCATGAAAGTAATTATGCTGAAAGGAACGTCAAAGACGGGCAAGACAACAACAGCAGAAGCGGTTATAGGCGAATTGAAGCGGCGCGGGTACACAGTGGGTTCGGTAAAGGAGATTCATTACGAGGCATTCACCATGGAAACAGAAGGGAGCAACACCCACCGCCATAAAAAGGCCGGGGCAGAGCCGGTTACGGCAAGAGGCCTTTCAGAGACTGACCTGATGTTTCAGAAAAAGCTGGATATTAATGATATCCTGGACTTTTACCATGAAGATTATGTTGTGCTGGAAGGTGACAGCGGTGCCAACTGCCCGGTGATTATTACAGGAAGAACAGAATCGGATCTGGATAAGCAGATAAATGACACAACGATTGCGGCTTCCGGTGTAATTTCTGAGACGCTGACCACTTACAGAGGACTGCCTGTTATTAACGGAACAAAGGAAATTGAGCGGCTTGTAGATCTGATTGAGGAAAAAACACCGGAGCGGATGCCCGATTATCCGTCAGAATGCTGCACAGCCTGCGGAACCGACTGCAGAGGACTGCTTGCACGGATCCTCAAGGGGGAGGCAAGCATTTCTCAGTGCATCAGAAAAGGGCAGGAGGTACAGGTTTACGTCAATGGAGAAGAACTGCCCATGGTGCCGTTTGTCAAGCGCATGGTGCGCAGCGTTTCGGAAGCCATGATCGGAGAGCTGGACGGATGTGAAAAGGGAGCCGAGATTGTGATCAAGATAAAATAAAGGAGGAACACATGTCAGAAAAAATTATATATTTTGCAAGAGATCTGCTGGAAAACGGAGAAGATTTTGTCATTGCAAAGGTGGTGGACACCCAGGGTTCCACGCCAAGGAAAAAGGGAGCCTGGATGCTTGTGAAGCAGGATGGAACCACGATTGGCACTGTAGGCGGCGGAAGACTGGAAGCAGAAACGGAAAAGCTGTGCAAAGAAGCGTTTCAAACAAAAGAAAAGAGCCGTATTCATCACTTCAAACTGAACACAGAAGAACGGGATGCACTGGATATGGGGTGCGGCGGAGATGCGGATGTGCTCATTGAGTACATCGATGCCGATTCACCGGAAGATTTTGTAGAAGAATTTAACCTGCAGACCACCGCCTATATCTTTGGAGCCGGACATGTGGGGCTGGCGCTGGAGCCGGTGCTGCGGTACATTAATTTTAAGACAGTGGCCATTGATGACCGGGAAGAATATGCAAACAGAGAGCGTTTTCCAAAGGCATCGGAAGTGAAGGTGATTTCTGATTTTAAACATGCCTTTGATGGGATTGAAACAGATGAGAACAGCTATATTATCATTGTCACAAGAGGGCATATGGGAGATTACGATGTACTCAAAGATGCCCTTAAACAGAAGAGTGCTTATGTAGGGATGATCGGCAGCAGGAAGAAAAATGCCATGCTTTTTGACATGCTCAGAAAAGAGGGGTATGCAGAAGAAGACATTAAGCGGATTCATGCGCCCATCGGACTTTCTATTCAGGCAGAAACGCCGGAGGAAATTGCCATCAGTATTGCAGCAGAACTGATTCAGGTGAGAGCGAACCATGACTGATCAGCGTTTTGGTGCTTGCATCCTTGCAGCAGGCTTTTCCTCGAGAATGGGTGCTTTTAAACCGTTATTGCCGTTAGGCGATGAAACAGTGATTCAAAGGGTTGTAAGGGTGTCGAAAGAAGCAGGAATACGGGATATTTTTGTGGTTTGCGGACATAATCGGGAGGCGCTTTTGCAGGAGGCAGACAGCCTGCAGGTAAAGGCTGTCTTTAATCCCCGCTTTGCAGAAGGTATGTTTACCTCCATCCAGGCAGGTACAGCAGCGCTGCCTTCTGAACTGGATGGCTTTTTTATCATGCCTGTAGACTGCCCGCTTGTTACAGCAGAGGTTTTAAAACAGCTGATGGCAGAATTTCGGAAAGACAGATTTGCAGTTCCCTGCTATCGGGGGAAAAAGGGGCATCCCCTTCTTGTTCCTGCGGCATATCGTGAGGAGATCCTTTCTCATAACGGAAAGGGCGGTCTCAAAGCTATTACGGATCGGGATTTTGAAAAAATGGTGCGGGTGGAGACAGGGCAGGAAGGTGTGGTTATGGATATGGATACACCGCAGGCCTATGAAGAGATAAAATGGTTTCTTGCAGGTGGCTGCAAATCAGACAGTCTGCAGCAGCTGGGAACCGGGCGGCGTTTTTTCCTGATCCGCCACGGACAGATCCGCCAGCATAAGGATAAGATTTTTCTGGGACAGACCGATGTGCCCCTCAGTGAAGAGGGACACAGGCAGGCTGCAGCAGCAGGAGAAAAGCTGGCGCAGTACCGCCTTTCCACTGATCGGATCTATACCAGCGATCTGCTACGGGCGCAGGAAACAGCCCAGTGGATTTCACAAAAAACCGGGATTGAAAAAATTCTTCCCCTTGCCGGTCTGCGGGAAATGAGCCTCGGTCCCTGGGATGGGCGGCTCATTGAGGACATAAAGAAGGAATATCCCAAAGAATTTGAACTGCGGGGAAAGCACCTGTTTACTTACAAGATGGGGCACGGCAGTGAGAATTTTTATGATCTGCAGTATCGGGTGGTGAACTGTCTGGCGGAGATTTTAAAGACTGATTCGGCAGAGGATCTGGTGCTCACAGCCCACAGCGGCGTGCTGCGGGCTGTGAGCAATAACCTGAAAGGCATGGATATTTCAGCTCCTTGGGATAAGCTGAAAAACGGAGGAATGGAAATCATCTCTCTGCCTGCGGCCGGACAAGTCTGACGCGCTGCCCGTAGGCGGACATTTTCATATTGCCTTTTCCAACAAGAATCGTTTCTTCGGGGGAAAGGAAACGGGGAAGAAGACCGGAGAGCTCATGGGCGCCAAAGTCAAACAAGATAGGAGACATAGGCGTGCTGGGTCCCAGAACAATCGCCTTTCCTTTGGAGGAAAGGGCAAGAAGGCGGGGCAGCGTCTTATTGATGAAAGCTGAGCCCGTAATAAACACAAAATCCTGTTCCGGCAGGATATATTCACAGGCAGAGTCGGGAAAATCTCCCGGCCATGGTTTCCGTTCCAGGACAGAAACAGATGCAGCCTTTGTCAGAAATTTTTCTAAGTGAAAAAAGTGGCCGATAATGGCTGCTTTTTTATTTTCCACAGAAGCAGCATAATCGGTAAACGCATTTTTCGTATACTGAATTTCCGGTATGGACAAGGCGGTATCAGGCGCATTGTGATAGGCATTGAGCGCAGCAGTTCCCACACTGGCCTCAAGAAAATCCCAGGAGCGGCACAGAGAAGCTGCAGTCTGCAGGTCGGTGCCGATGAGGTGTTCAAAGGAAGGGAGGGGATTGTTCTGCTCGTTTACGGTAACGGCAAGTCCGCAGTATGGTCCGGCATGGACAATTGTCCAGGTTTCCCCCACATGCACATGATCGATGCGGATCTGGCCGGGAACCTGCTTGATCAGTCTGTCATAAAGTGTCCACATTTAAAAAATCCTTTCTGTAAATTGCAGTATTTCTTTCTTAAGTGCGTCCCTGCAGGCCGGATTATAGCTTAGAACAGAAGCACCGAACTTTTCATGCAGATCTTTTCGCAGCTGCTCATTAAACTCCACCACAGTGCCGGGGTAGCCTGCTGTTTTTCCCATAAACTTTGCTTTGTCTGCCAGCTTCAGCACACCGATGCAGGGAATGGGGCCTGCAAGTATTTCATACAGTCTGGTGCGAAAAGAAGGGATGAGAAGCTCCGAACCGCCGATTTCATCAAGAAGAATCAGACTGCAGCCTTCTGTCTGTTCCAGCATAGAGATGCCCAGGGTTTCAAAGACGGAAGGGTCCTTTCGCGACTCATTGCCAAAGTGATAGAGGAAGATGCCGGAAAGCTCCGGAGAATAGGGGGCGTCCAGCT
>CAUWJW010000024.1:0-17027 GCA_963558985.1 uncultured Clostridia bacterium
TCTTCTCCACTGCTCAAGAGGTATTCCCTCTCCTCCCCAATTACTTCTCTTGCTGCTTCCAAAACTACATTTCGAGGCGTATTTTGAAGAAACACAAATAAGCGCTGATCATTCAGCACTTCATCAATACTCGGAAGCTGGGAAAGCTGCTTCTTTGCCATCTGTATATCCTCCTGTCACTTGATAAATTGGCGGGAGTATGTGGGAATCGAACCCACCCAGGAAGCTCCTAACTCCCCGAACCGGTTTTGAAGACCGGAAGGCACACCAGCACCCATCTACTCCCATATCGTTCAGGAATTTTAATAAAACAGATAAAACAAGAATATTGCATCCAACAGGTTACCTGTATGTTTTATTTATAATGATTAAGGAGTACATTTAAAATGTTCCTTGCTTTATCTGCTTTCATAAGATGCATATATAATTATATATGCAATTATTATGCCATTTTTCATATATTACAAACCTATACAAAATTGCACTATTCTAGGCATTTTATTAACGAAAAAACTATTATTTTTTCGTTAATCATTATCATATTTGATAGTTAATTTATTATAATTGATAAAATTCATATCAAACATTAAATAAACCTTTTTTCTGAAAGTATACTTTGAGCTTTTTCTTTATTTGCCACACTGATTCGGATAATAGGTCCAGTACATCCCATACCGCTCTCTGCATAGATATTTTCTTTCCAAAGGGCAAGTACTGCATCTTCCAGATCCATTACTTCAATTCCCGGAATCTGCGCTGTCACAACTTCTTTTGGCGGCATTTCTACCATCTCTTCTGCAGCCGCTTCTTTTGGTTGTCCCAACTCTTTTAAGATTGCATCTAGCCCTGCTTTTTTCGCTAAAGAAAATTCATGGTCTGCCACTTTCTGGAGATTATTACGGATCAACTCCGCCGCATATTCAACTGCCCCTGCGATCAGTGGTGCACCAGATGCTCTGGATATAATCATGATTACACTCCCAAAACCTTCTCCAATTCCGGGGCCATATCCCCATCCCAAGGATTCATAACTGCCGCCTGTAGTAAAGGATGAAAAAATCTTTACCATTAAATTACCAGTAAGTGAATCCATGACCATTACATCCGGGGTGCCTGCCAGCAAATCATTGCCCCGCATTACCACACCTCCATCTGCTCTTTTTGACTGAGCAAAAGAAATAGGATACCCGTTATCAACAAGCTTTTTAAGTGCTTTCTCACATTGTCTGGCACCGTCAATATTGGCAATTCCCACTGTCGGCTCGTCAATGCCGTCTGCCTTTGCTGCAATAATTCCGTATATTGCATTTCTCACCATGGCACAGACTCTATCTGTAGACGAAGTTCCTGTTGTAGTGGCCAAATACATTGCTTTCCCCTGCGCCGGTGTTACAACCTTCCCTACAGTAGATACACCAATAGGGAAAGGATAATGCATAGTTACCGCACCATCGATCTCTCCGGCCTCCAGCATAGCTTCCATTTGTTTATGAGGATCATCTCCCTGGATCAAGACAGCCTTTAATCCCTTTCTTTTTACCAGTTCTATGGCCTGCTGTAAATTTTCTTCACCATGCTCACTGCCATCAGCAGCAATCCCAATTACCGGGGACTTGACGAGCTGTCCGCTCTCAAGAGCTTCTGCCATATCAAGGAAAGTCCCTGCAATCATATCTTTTACACTTTTTTCTGACATGTCCATCTCCTTTCCAAGCTTACTGGTTAAGAAGTCCATCGGCAAATTTACGCATGGCTTCCCCAATGAGCAGTTTCACCTGAGCTTCATCTACGCCATTATCCGCTGCTCCTTTTCCATCATTTGCTTCAATCAGGAAGCTGATACCATCAAACAAATTCGTCATTCTTCCAAGGAAGAGACTTCCTTTTCCAATGATCATAGCACGCTTTACATCTCCTGCTAAAATGGCTTCTCTGGCGAACCCCAAATATGGAACACCGGAAGGAATATGACCCTGAGTTGGCGCCCATCCTGTCATGCCATGTTTTTTTACAAAATCAGCAATATCTTTTCTTTCAATTTCTCCCCGCTTGACACCTAATGCAGCTATCATCTTATAGTTTGCCTCCGGTACATCTCCAGCTCCTGCTGGTTTTGTAATATCCGGATTTTGCATTTCCGGTGAAAATTTATCTATATCTGTGATTTTCAGGCCTGCCTGATCCAACGGCTCCGTTACCAATGCACCGATAACTGCCTGCGGCGAGGAGCCGGTTCCTACCGTGTGTCTACCTACGATATCCGTACGGATCTGAGGGCTTACCCCGTCATCTGCTGTAATAAGTACTGAAAATCCTGCAATTGCATCCTCTAGCACAGGCATACCTTTCTTTACATGATCCTTCCCATTCATCCCCAGCTTTGCAGTACAACCTCCTGCTGTTACTGCAACTGTTTTAAAAGTACCTGCCTTTACAAGAGAAGCTGCATTCAAAAGTGCATGTGCCGGTCCTGCACAAAATCCCCTTGCATCGGATCCGGTAGCGTTTACAAGTCCTGCAACTTCTGCTGCCGCCTTGGCAAAATTCCCTCCGCCTCTCTGGTTCATATCACCGCATGCCTCTTCACAGCAATCAATTACATACTCCACCTCATCAGGCTGAATCCCTGATGTTTCTACAAGGTGCAGCAGGGATAGCACACTGGATGCCTTTGTGACTAAATTCTCCAGCATAACATGAGAAGACAGATTAACATCTACATCGTGAGCGCTTTTTACAACGCCTATCAACTTTCCGTTATTGTAAAGAGGTTCAGCATGCTCCGATTCCACCATCTGTTTCAATTCCTGTGCTGTTTCTTCATTTTTATCTAAAGCTGCAGCCTTCTCTTCCCCGATAAGAGCATGTGCTGCAAGTTTTTTTCTTACTTCTTGTGCAAAAGTTTTTTCCAGTTTTACCAAGTCAAATACATCACAAATCTGCATCAAACCGATAAATTCATCTTGAGGCATGATCTCTCCATATTTGCCGTTTCGCGTGCCTTCACATTTCTTGTCATACCACGGAAATTCTTCTGCTGCCAGTTCCTCTGGCGTATGGTTGCCAATATATACTTGATTTGGCAGGTATGCCAAAGCATCTTCATATGACCTGATATGCTCCGGCAACTCCTTCAAATATTCTGAATCAGGGTTTACAATACGCTCAGTTGTCTGCGTTGTTCCATTATGTAACACCATGTCAGGTGTGATCGCCAGAACATAACTGGTACCCTTTAATACTGCATATCCGCCCATTTCATTCATTCCTCCGTCTGTATTTTTATTATTTAACCTAACGGTTTATTCAGAAGGTTCTGCTTTGGAAGTCTCCTGAAACAGAACCTTCCTGAAAATGTCCACGCTTACATCATTTACGATACACTTTACAGCTGATCTCTGATCGCTTTCATCTCACTAATGATATCATCAACATCTAATACCATTTCCATCATGCTGATTTGTTCGTCATATACAGCGTCATCAACTTCTTCTTTGATTTCAGGTTCACAAATGTGATATACTGCGAGTCCCAACGAGACTCCTGCCAATGGTCCTGCATAAGTAGGATCTCCAAGAGTAACGGTTTCTGCTGCCAGTCCTGCGGCTTCTCCTTCTGCAGCTCCAAGCAAAACTACCAGATCGTCCTTCCCATATTGGTCATAAAATTCTTTTACTCTCTTCTGATTCTCCAGGTCCATAGCTCCTGCCGCTGTTCAAACAAAACATTCAGTAGATGAAAATACAACTTCAGCTCCTGCGCTCTGTGCACATTCTGCAATTGCAGGTCCCGGAATTCCATCACGGTCTCCAATAATCACTACTTTCTTGTCTTTTAACAGTGCCACTTTACCTTCCTCCTTTCTTTAAATCTTAAACCCCGGATACAGGGCTTACGGATATGGTTTTTACAAATCCCATCCGTAAGCCCTGTATGGGAATTTGTTTTGGTTTACAGATACTTTTGTATCATTGCTTCAATTGCTTCTGCAGTTGCATCATCTTTTACCAGTTCTTCTACCTTTTCGCCGTTCTGATAAATTGCAATTACCGGAAGACCCATGATCTTCTGGCTGATAGCCAGTCTTCTGGCAGAGGTAGTATTCAGTTTACAGAATTTTATCTTATCACCATATTTTTCCGAAAGGGCTTCTACATGAGGCATTAAAGCCGCACAAGGTACACATCCATCTCCAAAGAAATCTACTAATACAGTTCCCTCTGCCTGCAATACTTCCGGTTCAAATGTTTTTTTGTCACAAATAATCATAACGTTCCCTCCATTCTTTTACTCATTTTCTTCAATATATTTTCCGGCGGCTACTGCCGCAATTGCACCATCTGCTGCAGCTGTAACTACTTGCCTAAGGCTTTTCACCCGGATATCTCCAGCCGCAAAGACACCTTCCACATTTGTTCTCATATCCGGGTCTGTAACAATATACCCGTTTTCCATCTCCACTTTTCCTTCAAAGACAGCACTTGCCGGTTTAAATCCAATAAATACAAAGGTACCGAAAGTTCCATCTTCTTCGTCTGCTTTTACTTCTGTCAGTTCTTTTGTCTTTACGTTTTCTACGATCATAGATTCTAGCAGTCCATCACCTTTGAGCTCTTTCACAACGCTGTCCCACATAAAGTTGATCTTTTCATTTTTAAATGCTTTTTCCTGTATGGATTTTGCTGCTCTCAGCTGATCTCTTCTATGTATGATCGTAACCTTTCTTGCAAATTTGGTAAGGTACAAAGCTTCTTCCACAGCAGAGTCCCCGCCGCCGACTACATATACTTCAAAGTCTTCAAAGAAGGCAGCATCGCAGGTTGCACAGTAGGATACTCCTTTTCCTGTGAACTCTTTTTCCCCCGGGCATCCAATAGGTACCGGAGAAGCACCGGCTGCAATAATTACGGTTTTGGCTCTATAGGTATCCTTTTTGCCCATAAGCTTCTTTTCTTTTCCTGACAGAGCCATGTCTGTAATCTCATCCAGCACTTTCTCCACTCCAAATTTTTGTGCCTGACTGCTCATACGGTCAATAAGTGTCGGGCCGGATTCTTCCTCAAGACCTCCCGGATAATTCTCAATTTCTGCCGTCTGAACGATCTGACCTCCTTCTTTATCCTTTTCAATCATTAGAGTAGATAGCCTTGCTCTGCCTGCATACAGACCAGCTGATAAACCTGCCGGTCCTCCGCCGATTACAATTACATCATATAATTTACTCATGAATGCCTGCCTTTCCTAGATACCTATTTTTTGATCTATCCTTATTCTTTTGATTTCTGAGATTTCTATTTTTAATGCAGATTTTGTCAGAGAACAATCCAGCACTTCAAAATCCGCCCGCATCGCTTCATCATATCCCATATAGGTTTCTTTTCTTTTTTCATCCAGAAGCGTATATTGCATAATTCGCTCCCAGTCCTTTATAGGGGTCTCCCGACCGGTTTCTTGCAAAATTACAGTAAGGTAAGGAAAGGGGCGGGCACGGCGGCCGCCCATAGGGTCAGCAGCTAACTTAAAGCCGCCGTTTTCAAAGAGTTTTTGACAATAGTTGAGTACTCCCTGAACTGTTTCTTCAAGAAAAACCAGTTTAATATGTGCATTCTTTTCGACCAAAGTTTTGGTCATATGATTATTTGTCACAACTAAGCAATCCATCCGACCGTTATCCTTTCCCACTTTCCTATTTCCTTCTACTTCTTATTATTTCCCAAATATAGTCTGCTCTTCTACTGGTACAGTTGTTGTTTCGATTGCCTTCTTGACTAATTCAACTCTAGCTTCAAGCTCAGCTTCCTTTTCCAGCTTTGGATATCCCGCAGGGTGAGGAATGGCTACTGCAGCATAGATCCTATTTGCACCAACAGAATGAGAAATTGGAACGATTGTGCAGAGATGAACAACTGGAATTCCTGCATCATCAATCTGCTTTACCAACGTTGCACCGCAACGTGTGTCGGTTCCTCAAGTGGAGGTTAGTATGACGGCGTCTACTTTGTCCTCTATCATCCTGGCTGCCATTTCTTTTCCATATCTGGTGGCTTTTGCAACGTCCATGCAATTCCCTACTGTAACATAAATTTTTTCATGGAATTTGCCGATCACACCTCTTTTTTCCAGTTCTTCCAGAGCGTCAGCCGGGAGTACTCTGTTTCCATCTTCATTTCCGTAAACAGGATCATACCCTCCGTGTGCTACTTCAGCCTTAATATTTTTAAAATCACCGCCAAAATCTTCTTTCGTGTATTCCATCCATTTGGATGCTGATAAGGCTTCCAGGTGATCTGGATTTCCCAAAGGAACGATTCCCCCCGATGTTGCCAGAGCTACCCTCGCCTTAGAAAGATCGATAACAGGCGCACTTGGTTTAATATGGTCAAATACCGGAACTTCTACTTCTGTTGTAAATGGATTACCTAATGCCTTTGCAACAGCCATATCAACCGCTCTTGCTGCACCAGTCTTTTCTCTCCATGCCGGACGTCTGATACCTCTCGGATAGTATCCCTCTTCTGCAGGAAGCCCGATAGCCTGTCCATCTGCAACTTTATTAACAAATACAGAAATCTTTTCCAAAGCAGCTTTCATCCCTCTCGCCTGAATTTCGGTTGGGAAAATATATCCATATTTTTTATAAAGTTCTAGTCCGGGATTTTCCTCATAAAGTGCAGATACTGCTATAATCCCTTGTTCAAAAGCGATTTTGCATACGCCTCCGCATGCCATACCATATCTGCCTGCATTAAATCCTGGTCCTGCTATTACTAAATCAATCTCATTTTTTACCAAAACTTCCTTTAATTCTTCTTCTACTTTGTCTGTATTCTCTACAAAATAGTTGTCCCCGCAAATTGCCGAACACACAATGTCTGCATTATTCAACATCCCAGCAAGAATATTTCCAGGACCCACTGTTCCTTCTCGAATCTCCAGAGGGGCATATGCGGAGTCTTCGCCACCCAACTGTCCGAAGAACTGGTTGATGTAATGTAGTATTCTCATCTTTGCTCTTCTCCTTTCGTTATTAATAAGGTTCTGTACAATATTTACCAAATCCCAAATTGCTTGTAGAGCCCATAATGACAAGCAGCCCCACTTTTATGGTGCCATTACCCTGCTCACAGTCTTCCGGACATCCTGACAAAAGATGCAGCTGTTCTCTGTGCCCAATGTTCTTTTCCATTTCTGGCAATGTGACAATACAGTTATCATTTCCAGTTGTAACGATAGCTGTTGCCATCGGAGAGGTATTTGCCATTGGTTCGGAAGTTCCATCTGGTCCTGGATTATCATGAAGTACAATTACGCTCTTTATGTCTCTCTTCTCTGCTCTTTCACAAATCAGCATTAAGTCAGCCTCAGGGTTTCCACCACCTTCCTGACTAATAATGATACTGTCAGCTCCGCACTGAGTGGCCAGATTAACTGTAACCATTGCATTTCTTTCTTTTTCGCCTAAAATGGTACTGATTGGCGATGCAATAAGACCACAGAATTCCAAATCTTTGCCATGTCTTGCATAAAGTTCTTCTACAATTGCATGATTCTGGTTATCATATGTTGTATTCTTATCACTGGCAGTTACGCAGTTCCCTGATACAATGGCGCCATCCCACAATTCATTTGGATGGATCAAAAGTGCCGGTAATTCCTGTGCATTAAGTCCGTATACAAAGTTATCATGGAGCAGACCCTGTGCCATAATCAGGTATGCATAGGCAACCTTTGGCAGCTTCTTTGCTGGATCAACAGGATCCTTATGATATGTTTTTACTTCATCAGCTTCTACATCCAGTCCTGCTTTTGCCAGATATAGGGCCGCTTTTAATCCGATCATACGGATTGCTTTTTCATGTTCTGCCGGTGTAATACCTTCTACTGGCTCTGCAATCAATACAATATTGATCAGCTTTGAGTACATACAATAGTCGGTTGCCGGACCAGTCATATCAATAATCCCTTCCTGGAAACCGACTATCTTTCCAGTTGTGGTTACACAGCATCCTTTCAATACCTTTGTTGTTCCTTCTCCACAAAGATCATATCCATCAAGTATCCCTGTAAACATTTTTTCAGTTTCCACTTTTACTCGTGGTTCTATTACATCCTTTACTGGTATAATCCTTACAGATTCCCCTGGCTTGGCTAAATCAACATCAATGGATTCGAATTCAGGACTTTTAATTTCTTCGATCAATTCAGCCTTATCAACCGTCAGCACGCCGTCTTCGATTTGTGTTTTATCGCCAAAGCGAACATCTTTGATATGAATGTATTCCAGATTTAAACTCATATCTTTCATCTGCCATTCCTCCTTTAAATTTAATCTGCTTATAAGCATCGCATGGACCATGCCAATTTTTTATCTTTTTTCTATTTTTTTTTTAACCTCCCTGTTTTCAATACTTCCAGACTTATTTATTTTTTCTATAAAAACAAATCTGTTTATTTTATATGGCAATTATTCTTTTTTCCTATTACAACTTGTTGTCAGCTTGCATCTGATGCATTTATGCACTAGCTCTTGTTTTCTATGATTTTTTTCTTTATCATGACTATAGAAAAAGGAGGATTTTTATGAAAGAAGAGAACACACTGCGTAACAGGCTATCTCCTATATTTCAAAATGCTACATATCCGGATCTTCGGAGGATTCTAGACTGCATTAAAGATGGAATTTTTATTACAGATGGAACGGGAAGAATACTGGCGCTGAACCAAGCTTCGCTTGATTTATGTATGTATAAAGAAGAAGACCTACTTGGAAAAACCATGCAAGAGTTATTGGATAGTAAAATGTTTGATGATTCCGTTGCCCTAGAAGCAATAAAACAAAAAGATACCGTATCAGTCATTCAAAAAGGAGTCACCGGGGACTACGATCTTTTAGTAACTGGTACACCTCTATTTGATGAAAATCAAGAAATATCCCTTGTGATTTTAACAGAACGGGATGTCACCGATCTGGTCAATCTAAGAGCCACGGTAAACTCTCTTACCGAACGGCATTCACAAGAGGTAGAATACTATCGGGAGCAATGTATCTCTTATAATGAAATTATCTGTGAAAGTAATACAATGAAGCAACTCTTGGATATTGCCCTTCGAATAGCTGCAACCGATGCCACAGTTCTTCTTCAAGGTGAGTCCGGTACTGGAAAAAGTCTTATTGCACGTTTTATTTTCAAACACAGTAATCGAAGCCAGCAACCTTTTATTGAATTAAATTGCGGAGCTATTCCTGAAAATCTACTGGAATCTGAGCTATTCGGATATGAAAAAGGCGCTTTTACAGGTGCTAGTGAGAAGGGAAAAGCGGGGTTGTTTGAACTTGCTAATGGCGGGACACTATTTTTAGATGAGATTGCCAGTCTTCCTCTACATCTTCAGGTCAAGCTTCTTCGTGCGATTCAAGAAAGAGAGATTATGCGTGTTGGTGGTTCTAAATATATTCCTATTGATATACGGATTATTTCTGCAACTAACGTTTCCCTGGTTAAAGCTGTAAATTCCGGCGAATTCCGAAAGGATCTTTACTACAGACTGAATGTATGTCAGCTGGAGCTTCCACCGCTTAGGAAACGTAAAGCTGATATCCGCCCCTTATGTGAACACTTTTTAAATGTTTTTAATAATAAATATCAAACTAACAAAATTATATCTTCATCTGCATGGAAAATTTTATTAGGATACCAATGGCCGGGAAATATCAGGGAATTAGAAAACATGTTGGAACGGATTATTGTAATCGGAAGTAGCCAAATTATTTCTGCCGAACAAATCTCTACATTATTTCTTCTTTCTGATTTGGAATCAATGGGACATGATAATGATCTTTCCATTAATCTAAAAGAAGAATTGGATCGCTTTGAAAAAAAACTAATTCTTTCTAAAGTGAAGTATTTTCATACTGCAACTGAATTGGCTCAAGCTCTTTGCATTGATAAGTCAACAGCTACCCGTAAACTTCAAAAGTACCACATAAAGCTAAAATAACCTCTCATGCATATTACTATGATACGGGCTGTTTGTCCAAGTCCTTTCCGACTTCAGCCCTATTATATGGTGCCTACTGTTCTCTATTCCCCTTTTTTTCGATATAAATATTATTTATTCTATATTTATTCATTTTACTGGTTAAAGTTGATTTATCAATAACTAAAGCATCGGCGAGTTCCTGACTGCGACTATAATAAGACATCTGTGACAAGATTAACTTTTTTTCGAAGTTTTCTACACGATCTTTCAGGTCTGTTCCTATTTTCTGTTCAAAAGTTCCTTCAACCTGAAAGTCAGAAAAAATCCTTTCAATATCTCCTCCGTGGATCGTTTTGCTTTTTGTAGTAACTACTAAACGTTCCATTACATTTTCCAGTTCCCTTATATTTCCGGGCCAGCTATATTTATGCAACAATTTCCAAGCGCTCTCATCCATTTGCTTCTCAATATAGTATTTTTTGTTAAATTTATTCATAAAATAATCCGTCAAAGGTTTAATGTCAGCTTTTCTATCCCTCAAAGGGGGAAGTGTAATTGGAACTACATTTAATCTATAATATAAGTCTTCACGAAAACTACCCCGCTCTACTTCTTTCTTCAAGTCAGCATTCGTTGCTGCAATAATCCGAATATCTACCGGAATATAATCTGCTCCCCCTATTCGTATAATCTCCTTCTCTTGAATTGCACGCAGAAGTTTTACTTGTAAATGCAGTGGCATTGTTCCAATTTCATCCAAAAATAAAGTGCCTCCGTCTGCAGCTTCAAATAATCCACATTTGCCTTTCACATCTGCTCCGGTAAAAGCACCCGGTTCATACCCAAAAAGTTCTGATTCCAATAAGTTTTCAGGGATAGCACCACAATTTATTTTTACAAAGGAGTGTTCACTACGACTACTGCTACTATGAATCAAATTTGCAATTACTTCCTTTCCCGTTCCGGATTCACCCTGAATCAAAACTGTAACATCTTGTTTAGCCACTCTGTTTGCCAAATCGACCAGTTCACACATCACCTTGCTTTGATAGATTAAACTTTTACCCGCTTTTTCTTTAGAGCCTGGCTTCGACTTTTGTTCCTCGCTCACTAACTCTTTTGCCAGTACAATAAATGGAGATATAGTCTTTTCAATTACAATAACTGCCACTATTGCTCCTTTTTCTAATAAAGGAATCCCTGTAATGAGATATCTCTCACCATTTTCTTCTGCATAAAGAGTACTTTCACTTCTGCCGGAATCCAAACATTTTACAGCTAGGGTCGCTGGTCTTAAGAGTATTTTATTCTCTATCAGCTCCTCTATTTTTCTTCCTATAAAAAAGTCTAATACCTTATCCCATTTCGTTCCCCAACTCGCCCCCCTAATCTTTTGCTCTTTATCAACAATTAATATCCTTTCTGAAATATGCTCTAATAGCTCTTCCGTTGTTTTACTTCCACCTCCTACCATTTCCGCCTCCTTACTTTTGCCATACCTTTAACGTCTTTCATTTAATTAAAGCAAAACCAATGCCACGTATTTGTACTATGCATAAAAATAAGTTAAGAACTCCTTGCTATTCCTAAACATAACTAGCTTATTCATCCTTCCTTCTCTTCTAAAGCTCCCATAATTTTATATATAATTCTGAAATATCTTCATTTATTTTGTTGCATTTTTGCCATTTGGTGCAAAAATGCAACAAAAGCAAAGTAAAAATTTTGCTGCTTAAAGCGCATCTATTTTTACTTTGCTCTTTATTTTTTACTTTATTCAATTATACTTTGGCTATTTCTGCATAATAATTTTTTCCAGCTTTTTAAAGTCAAAACCGTTTTGTCTTTCAACCATATCGCGATAGTCTTCAGGCAACGATTCAACCCCTCTAAAACATCCTGAGATTCCACCAACAATTGAAGCAACCGCACTGGTTTCATCTCCTATATTTACTCCTCTTATAATACATTCCATTGTCTTGGCCTGTGCCGCAATTAATATCCCAAAGGAAGCAGGTACAGTCTCTGCAATGGCTGGACCGCATCCTATTTTGTCACGTAGTTCCTGCATGATCCGATTGCTATCCCCCGCATGAAGACCAATTTCAATCGCCATCTCTATACGTTTCAGGACAGATGGCCCTGGATACACAAATATACCATCCCACTGTCTGGCCAGGCTCTCTCCCTGCTTTGCACCATATAAACCAGCCTGTACAATTTTGTATGTACTACTGTCGGAATTAAGCGCTTCACTCACCGCTGCCGCTACTGCACATGCACCGGAAATACTGTAAGGGTCATCATGCGAACTAAGCGAAATCTCCATTGCATACTTAATAGCTGTATCTACATTTCCCCGGCTCAAAAGACCTGCAGGAAAAGCTTTTGTTGCCGCACCATTGGAAGATAAAGCATAATAGTGACTCTTAAATAATTTATTCCCTAGATGACCTGCATAATCCCAGTCACCTATTTTATCCATACTATTAAGCCTAGAAATTACTTTTCGTGTTGTCATACCTGCAAAAGGTTCAAAATATTCGCTTTTTCCCCAATGCATTAAAGCTTTCTCTGCAATACTGCTGATATCTTCCTCTTCTCTCGCACAGATTCCTAGCTCCTGCAAGAAGAAATAAGGGATGCTAAACGCATCAGTTACTTGACCGGCTACTCGCCCATAAGAGGGTGTCTCCGGGAGCGGTTCTAAAAAACCAGTTACTTCTTCTCCAAAGCGATCCAAAATCTGCTCTGCTGACATGCCCTCAGTAACTGCCCCCATTGCATCGCCAATTGCTGCTCCATAGAGACTTCCCGCTATCTTATTTCTCATTACCGCTATCTCCTCTCTCTTGGATCAATTGGTTTATCCGCTCTGCCATTCCTTTGATTTCCAGACCATTTGATGCCTCTAGTATTGATAAAAAGTGAGATGGAAAAGCATCTGCGCCTTCTAAAGTCCCTCCAATTGCACCTGCAATAGTTGCTACAGTGTCTGTATCATATCCTACATTTACAGCCTGTATAATTGTTCGCATTGCACTGCCTTTTCCTGCTGCAAAGAATCCAAATGCGGCAGGAACAGCCTCTGAAATATGAAGTCCTGTTCCAATTCTGTCACTGATTTCTGTCATAGCCTCTTCATCTGTTTCTGCCTGAAATCCAATCTCGACAGCCATCTCAATCCTTTTAATAACAGATGGACCTGCCACAGCGCGAGCAATCTCTCGTCCCCGTTTTTCTCCCTGTTCAGCCCCATAAAGCCCCGCCTGAATTACACTATATACATCAGCATCTTTACATAATGCATTGCTCACCGCTGCTGCAACAGCACATGCACCAGAAAGAGCTAGTACATTGTCATGTGTCACCATTGTTACTCGAATTGCATCTTCAATAGCCTTCTCCACATCACCTCCGCTCATAAGACCAATCGGCGATATCCTCATTGCTGCACCATTAGTGGCCTGCCGTACCACTTTTGCGATGGGTGGTGCAGTTCGTTTTCTCCCCTCTTGAAAATCGCGTATTACTAATCTCGTTGTAGGTCCTGCAAATCGATCAAAGAAAACACCGTGCTGTGACCAGTCAACCAAGGCCTTCTGCACTACTTTTGCATCTACATTCCCGCTATTTTCCAGAATATGATGTGCTACAAACCAAGCTGAACTAAAATCATCTGTAACTTGACCCGGCTTATTACCTGCCCCAAATGTATCCATTGGGACCGTTTCAAAATCTGTAACTTTATGTCCAAAGTACTCATAAATCTGGTCTGTAGTCCTTCCCTCAGTAGCTGCTCCCATTGCATCGCCTGCTCCTGCACCGATCAGACCTCCCAAAATTCTATTCAGCACTTATTTCCATCCTTCCATTGAGTCAACATTGTCTTTTGTTACCAGGCTCAGCGGTGCCCAGATTACTTCTTCTGAGAAGCTATCGCCCCTGATCGCTTTCAGTAGTGTGATAACACCCGCTTTCCCAAATAGATAGGGTGACATTGCCACAGTTGCATCTAACTTTCCCTCTTCGATAGATGCCTTTGCTTCTTCAATAAAATCAACACCCACTACTGCTACCTGATCTTTCACTCCCTTTTCAGTCAGTGCCTGTACTGCACCTAAAGCCATAGTATCATTTCCGCATGTAATTCCTACCAGATCCGGATTCGCTTCTACGATAGCGGCTGTAGCATCATATGCCTGCTGCATATCAAAATTTGCAGTTTTCACTGCAACAATATTCATTCCTGCTTTTTCAAAGGCTTCTTTTGCACCGTTTTTTCTGGCTTCACTTTGCGTTGCGCCTGGAATGCCTTCCAGAATTGCAACTTTACCTTTTTTTTCTGCCTTCTCAATAATATACTCTGCACCCATTGTTCCCTGCGCTTTAAAGTCTGAAGTAATAAATGCAGAAATAGTAGCATTTGCTTTCTTCATTGCATCTTGATCAACGCCGTTGCCTACAGCTACAACTGTAATTCCTTTTTTATTTGCTTCTGCGATTCCCGGAATCAAATTATGTTCTGTTAAAGGTGATACTGCAATTCCGGCATAGTCTTTTACCATTAAATCATTCATGATACTAAGCTGTCCTTCTGTATCATCCTCACTTTCTGTAGCTAGCACATCTATTGTCACACCATATTCTTTTGCTGCGTCTTCATAACCCTCCTGCATGGTAATCCAGAAAGAATTAGCCAGGGTGCTTTCAATAGCCGCCAGTTTCACACCGGTATCTTTCTCTGGAAGAGGTCTAAGAGCTTCTTCCAAATCTGCTTCCGCTTTCTGGAAAGCTGTATTTTCTACCTGCTTCTCAACCTTCTTTTCTCCACTCGATTCACTGCGTCCGCATCCCGCGGCAAAGACCATCACCAACAGTAAGCAAGCTAATACCAGACTTAATTTTCTTTTCATTTTCTACCTCCATCATGCATAATTTTTTTTATGATCAGCTAAAAATCCATTGATTTGCGCTGCATCCGCTTTACTTCTGGGTCCTTTCTGCATACATTTAATTGCTGCCGCTGCACTAGCAAATTCCAAAGACCTCTGCTTTTCAAATCCTGAAACAATATAAGAATAAATGAGTCCTCCGGTAAAGCAGTCTCCTGCACCGGTTGTATCAACCGATTCTATCTGAAATGCCTCCTGATGATACATTTTCTTTCCCTCCCACCAAAAAGAACCCTTTTCTCCAGCTGTATAAATAACACCTTCCGGAATCTGATACTGCTCCCATATCTGTTTCATGGCAACCATAGAATCTTTCTCTCCTGTCATCTCGAAATATCCATCTTTTCCACTGATAAATAGGCTACATGAACTTAGCATAGACTCAATATCCTTTCTGCTTGTGCCACTTTCCCTCATAAAAGATGGGGGACACTGCATGTTGTACAATATTGGCACAGAAGCCTCCTTTGCTTGCGCAGCCAATCTCAAAGCTGCTTCTGCAGAAAACATATCTACATACAGACAATCCATTCCTGCGACCAGTTTTTCAGGAAAAAGAGCAGGATCCATAGTTCCCACACAATCACCTAGATTCGCAAAAATACAATGTTGCCCCTGAGAAGCTGCAATAATATAAGTATGCAACGTAGTCCCACCTTTCTTTGTTACCAGCCAGGAATCATTGACCCCATCCTCTCTTAAACTTTTACGAAAAGCAATCCCACATTTATCATCCCCTATCTGTCCTGCCTGATAAACTTCTACCCCTAAAGCAGCCAGTGTCACAGATATATTTGAAGCGCTACCGCCTGGAAGTAGCTTCTCCTTGCGAATCACCTCAAAACCGTCATCTCTAGGAAGCAAGTCACATTCCAATACAAAATCCATTGCTACAGCTCCTAGCGAAAGCACTTTTCCTATCATCGCATCACCTCATTTTTTCTACTCTTTATCTCTGAAATAATTACAGAAACCAGTACAATCAATCCGGTCAGCAGTTGTTGATAATTTGAGGAAATAGACAGCATCGTCAGCCCATTCCGCATCACATTAAGAATCAAGCATGCAACTATAGTACCTCCAATACTTCCTTTTCCACCCTGCAGAAGAGTTCCTCCAAGAATTACCGCAGCAATAGCATCCATCTCATAGCCACTGCCTGCCAGTGGATCAGCTGTGTTAAGACGTGCTGTTACAAGAAAGCCTGCAAGTCCGGCACAAAATCCAGAGATTCCGAAAATCAAACTTTTATAGATGCCTACTGAAACTCCACAACGGTGGAGTGCTTTCTCATTAGTTCCTAGAAAAAAGCAATAATTTCCAAAGGTTGTTTTTTCAAGTAGAAATATCCCTGATACTGCAACAAGTCCCGCTATTACTACTGGCATTCCAATTACTGCTGTATTTGCACTTCCCCAAAAGGTAAATGAACTTTCAAAACCATAAATGGGACGTCCATCTGTAATAAGGATGGTTGCCCCTCTGAGAATTGCCATAGTACTGAGGGTAACTATAAAAGAATTAATCTTTACAGTAAAAATAATCACTCCATGAAAAATGCCAATGCCAAATCCGATTCCCGCTCCAGTCAGTATTGACCCCAGTGGAGATATTCCTGCTTTCAGTAGCATCGCCATTATAATTGCACTAAATGCCATTATCGCACCTATTGACAAATCAATCCCTCCAGAACAAATCACAAAAGTCATCCCTATTGCAAGGATCAGCTGCACTGCTGATTGATTCAATATATTGAGGAAATTATTCCAGCTAAAAAAGAATGGTGATAAAATACTAAGGAGCATTACCATTGCAACTAATACAAAGACTAAAAGTACCCTATATGAAATTCTAACTGTCTTTATCTCCGCTTTTTTCATATTAAAGGATCTCCCCATTCGTCTGTCCGCTTCCTGTAATCAAAGAAACGATTTGATTTATATCTGTATTGCAAGTTTCTCTTACTGCCTCTACTCTCCCCTGCCGGAATACAGCAATCCGGTCACTAATTTGAAATACCTGCGGCAAATTGTGGCTAATAAGTATCACACCCTTCCCACTTTGAGCCAGCTGTTTTAAAAGTTCTAGCAC
>CAUWJW010000025.1:0-16905 GCA_963558985.1 uncultured Clostridia bacterium
CCTCATCGACGAAGCAAGAACGCCGCTGATTATTTCCGGTCAGGGGGCGAAGTCGACAGACATGTACAAAGCAGCAGACAAATTTGTAAAAGGGCTGCAGCCGGAAACAGACTTTACTATTGAAGAAAAAGATAAACAGGTTTCCCTTACAGAAGAAGGGGTATCCAAGTGCGAAGAATATTTTGATGTAGAGAACTTCTCGGATCCGGAGAACATGGAAATCAACCACCATGTGCTGCAGGCACTCAAAGCATGGAACCTGATGAAACGGGATGTGGACTATATTATCAAAGACGGAGAAATTGTCATTGTAGATGAATTTACCGGCCGTCTCATGTTCGGAAGACGCTACAGCGATGGTCTGCATCAGGCCATCGAAGCAAAAGAAGGCGTTCTCGTAAGATCCGAATCCAAAACGCTGGCAACTATTACACTGCAGAACTATTTCCGTATGTACCAGAAACTGGCGGGAATGACCGGTACGGCAAAGACAGAAGAAGACGAGTTCAGGGATATTTATAACATGGACGTTGTGGTCGTACCGACCAATAAGCCGATTGCACGTCAGGACCAGCAGGATGCTGTCTACAGCACAGAGCGGGGAAAATATAAGTCTATCGCAGACAAAGTGGTAGCTGCCCACCAGACAGGACAGCCTGTGCTGGTAGGTACGGTCTCCATTGAAAAATCCGAGGTCATCGCAGAAAATCTGAAAAAGAGAGGAATCAAAAACTTTAATGTCCTCAATGCCAAACATCATGAAAAGGAAGCGGAGATTATTGCAGAAGCAGGGCGTCTCAATGCCATTACAATCGCAACCAACATGGCGGGCCGAGGTACTGACATTATCCTGGGCGGAAATCCGGAGTTTGAAGCAAAGAGAGAGATGCGCAAGCAGGGATATGATTCCGAATCCATTGCCTTTGCAACAAGCTTTGTGCAGACGGATGATCCGGAACTGTTAAAGGCGAGAGAAGAGTTCCACAGACTCCACGAGCATTTTAAAGAAGAGAGAAGAGAAGAACAGGAAAAGGTCAAAGAGCTGGGCGGTCTGTGCATCATCGGCACAGAGCGGCATGAATCCAGACGAATTGACAACCAGCTGAGAGGGCGTTCCGGAAGACAGGGAGACCCGGGAAGCACACAGTTCTGTATTTCCCTGGAAGATGAACTGATGCGTCTGTTTGGCGGAGAAAAGATGCAGAACGTGGTAAAACGTCTGGGTGTTGGTGAAGACGAACCGATTGAAGCGGGAATGATTACCCGTTCTATCGAAGGCGCACAGAAAAAGGTAGAAGGGCGCAACTTCTCCATTCGTAAGTATGTGCTGCAGTATGACAACGTAATGAACAAGCAGCGTGAGATTATTTACGGCGAGCGTAAAAAGGTTCTCTTTGGTGAAGATCTGAGAGAAGATATTGTTGGTATGACCCATGAACTCATCGATGAAGTGCTGGAACCCATTACCATTGCATCCAGATTTGCAGAAGAGTGGGACTTTGCGGCTCTCAATGAAGGGCTCAAAAGACTTTCGCCTGATTTTAAACCGCTGGAATTTACAGAAGATGAGATGCTGGATCTGAATCCGGACAATCTGAAGGAAAAGGTGTACGGCATTTTTGAAGAAATGTATCAGGCCAAGGAAGCAGAAATCGGTGCTGACAAAATGAGAGAAATCGAGCGCATGATTCTGATTCGTGTTGTGGACAATAAGTGGATGGATCATATTGATGCCATGGATCAGCTGAAGAGCGGAATCGGCCTGCGTGCTCTGGGGCAGCAGGATCCGGCGGCAGCCTATGCGCAGGAAGGCTTTGATATGTTTGAACTCATGGTGCAGTCCATTAAAGAAGACACCGTGAAGTTCTGCTACAGCGTCACCGTTCAGACAACAACCGAGAGAAAAGATATCCTGGGGACAGGAGAAGAGAGAAAAGACGAATTTGTAGATGAAGGACCGATTGCGGCAGGAGAAGAACTGCCGGAAGGACAGGAAATTCCGGAAAGAGAGAAAAAACAGGAGCCTTACAGAAGAGAGCATCCGAAAATCGGAAGAAATGACCCATGTCCTTGCGGATCCGGAAAGAAATATAAGAACTGCTGCGGCAGAAACGCATAAAAACGGCGGAGCGAGGAACCAGCCGAAAGAGAGGTAAAGCAAATGTTAGAACTGGAACAGATCAAATCAGGTCTGCCCGGCTTGCAGAGCAAGCTGAAAGAGGCAGGTGAGTCCCTTTGACCTTGCAGGTCTGAAGGGAAGAATAGAAAAACTCGATGAAGAAACGCAGAAAAGCGGCTTCTGGGATGACCATGAAAATGCCCAGAAGGTGATGAAAGAGAAAAAGAGCATCGAAAACAGAATCAGGGAATATGAAGAACTGGAAGGGGAGCTGGAGGACATTGAAGTGCTTCTTTCCCTGGCAGAGGAAGAAGAGGAAGCCTCCATGGAGGCAGAGATTGCAGACGCTTTTGAAGAAGCGGAGAAAAAACTGGAGACACTCCTGCTTTCTACTCTTCTTACAGGCGAGTACGATGGAAACAATGCCATCTTATCTGTTCACGGCGGATCCGGCGGGACTGACGCAAAGGACTGGGCAGAGATGCTCTTCCGCATGTATATCCGATGGGCAGAGCGCAAGGGATATAAGGTTCGCATCCTGGACTATCAGGAAGAAAAGGAGGGAGGCATTAACAGTGCCACAGCTCTGGTGGAAGGTGAGAATGCCTACGGCTATCTGAAGAACGAGAAGGGGGTTCACCGGCTGGTAAGAATCTCCCCTTACGATTCCTCGGGAAGAAGACATACTTCCTTTGCTTCCATGGATGTGATGCCGGAGATTGATGATGATACAGACATTGAAATCGATCCGGCAGATCTGCGTGTGGATACCTTCCGTTCCAGCGGAGCAGGCGGCCAGCATGTCAACAAAACAGACTCGGCCATTCGGATCACCCATATTCCGACCAATATTGTGGTTTCCTGCCAGAATGAAAGATCCCAGCACCAGAACAGAGAAACAGCAATGAAGCTTCTCCTGGCCAGACTGGTAGAGTTAAAAGAGCAGGAGCACAAAGAAAATCTCAAAGAACTGCAGGGGGACTATAGCCAGATTACCTGGGGAAGTCAGATCCGTTCATATGTGTTCCACCCGTACACCCTGGTCAAAGACCACCGTACCGGTGCAGAATCGGGAAATGTAACTGCAGTTATGGATGGAGATATTGACTACTTTATCAACGAAAAGCTGAAACAAAAGGAAAGGTAAAGAAAACCGATGAATATAATCGAAACACTGGCCGGCGAATTCAAGCTGAAGGTGCAGCAAGTGGAACATACCATTGCCCTCATGGATGAGGGCAATACCATTCCCTTTATTGCCAGATACCGAAAAGAAGCAACAGGCGGCTTATCCGATGTGACACTCAGAGACCTGGAAGAACGGCTGAACTATTTGCGCAGCCTGCAGGAACGCAAAGAAGAAGTTATCCGTCTCATTGAAGAGCAGGACAAAATGACAGAAGACCTGCGGCAGAAAATCCTGGAGGCGGAAGTGCTGCAGCGGGTAGAAGACCTGTACAAGCCCTATAAGCAGAAAAAAGCAACCAGAGCATCGAAAGCGAAAGAACGAGGACTGGAACCCCTTGCTCTTCTTTTTTTGCAGCAGGAGCAAGAGGAAGGGTCTGTGGAAGAACTGGCACAGCCCTTTGTCAGTGAGGAAAAGGATGTACCCGATGTGAAAGCTGCCATTGCAGGCGCAATGGATATTCTGGCAGAGAAAATTTCCGATGATCCGGAGCTGACGGCAGCGGTCAGAGAAAAAACGCAGGAATCGGGAAAGATTGTCACAGAAGCTGTTGATCCGGAGGAAAAAACAGTCTATGACATGTACTACGACCATACGGAACCCCTTAAGAAGATTCCCAATCACCGGGTACTGGCAATTAACAGAGGCGAGAAGGAAAAGAAGCTGAAAGTCAAGATCAGCACAGCTTCCGAAGAGATGGAACGCATTTTGGAAAAAGCGGTGATTACCAATCCGCAGTCGATTTTTACCGGGCTTTTGCAGGATACGGCGGCAGACGCATACAAGCGGCTGATGGCGCCTTCTGTTGAGCGGGAAATGCGCAATATGCTCACAGAACGGGCAGAACTTGAAGCGGTAAAAGTTTTTGCAAAGAATACAGAGAAGCTGCTGATGGTACCGCCTGTAAAGGGGGCCAGGATTATCAGCATTGACCCGGGCTACAGAACAGGATGCAAGGTGGCGGTTCTCAATGAAACGGGAAAACTGCTGGCGTATACCACTGTTTACCCTACACAGCCTAAAAACGATGTAAAAGGAACCGAAGCGGTACTGAAAAAGCTTATAGACAAATATAAGATTAATGTAATTGTAATTGGAAACGGAACAGGTTCCAGAGAAACAGAAGAAGTGGTAGCCGATTTTATTAAAAAGAACGGTCTTTCCATCAGTTATACCATTGTCAATGAGGCAGGTGCATCGGTATATTCAGCTTCCAAGCTGGCCACAGAAGAGTATCCGGATCTGGATGTGACAACCAGAGGCGCCATGTCCCTGGGGCGCAGGCTGCAGGATCCTCTTGCGGAACTGGTGAAAATTCCAACAAAGAGCATTGGCGTGGGGCAGTATCAGCACGATATCAACCAGAAACTGCTTGAATCGGCATTAGACAATGTAGTGGAGGACTGCGTAAACCGCGTGGGCGTAGACCTGAACACTGCTTCCCCGTCCCTTCTGGCACATGTGGCAGGGATTAACATGGGAATTGCCAAAAATATTGTTGCCTACAGGGAAGAACAGGGGGCTTTTCAGGATCGGAAGGAACTGAAGAAAGTTTCCAAACTGGGAGAAAAGACCTTTAAGCAGTGCGCAGGATTTATGCGGATTGCAGAGGGGAAAAACCCGCTGGATGCAACATCTGTCCATCCGGAATCCTATCCGGCGGCAGAAGCTGTTCTGAACCGTCTTGGAATGGATAAGAAGGAGATCAGCAGCGGCGGGATTCCGGACATCGAGGAACGGATCTGCAAGCTGTATGAAGAAAGTCTGCAGCCGGAAAAACAGCAGGTGAGAAAAAAGGGTCTGGCGGCGCTGGCTCAGCTGAACAAAGAGAAAAAAGATCCCGGAAAGAATCTTGGCAGAGCCATTGAGCAAATGGCACAGGAACTGGAAACCGGCGCTATGACGCTGAAGGATATTATTGAGGAAATGAAAAAACCGGCAAGAGACCCTCGTGAAGATGCGCCGGCAGTTATTTTCCGAAATGATGTGCGCAGCTTTGAAGATCTGCAGGAAGGCATGGAGATGATGGGGACTGTGCGCAACGTGGTGGACTTCGGCGCTTTTGTGGATATCGGTGTAAAAAATGACGGGCTTGTACATATTTCTCAGATCAGCAATAAATTTATCAAACACCCGATGGATGCCGTGTCTGTGGGAGATACAGTGAAAGTGAAGATTCTGACCATTGACCGGGAAAAGCAGAAAATCGGGCTTACCATGAAGCTTTAAAAGGCTGGCGTTGTATACAGTATTTATCCCCGTACAATCTTGTAAAAAAATACAGGATATGTTAGTATTTTAGCGATTGGTGAAGTGCTCGCACATTTACGTCATAAGGAAAAGGAGACGATAGAAAATGCTAATTGAGACCCTCAGTAATTTCTGGCAGGATACCGGTCTTGCAAATCTGGCATATCAAAATGTCATTATGATCGTGGTATCATTTATCTTTCTTTATCTGGCAATCAGACACGGTTTTGAGCCGTTGCTTCTGGTGCCGATTGCCATGGGTATGTTACTGTCCAATCTGCCCATCAGCGGCATGTTCGTTGAGCATGCAGAGATCACATCGTCAGACCAATTGTCGGATATTGGCCTGCTCACTGTGTTCTATGCGCTGAAGCCGATATTCCCTTCGCTGATCTTCCTCGGCGTGGGAGCTATGACCGACTTCGGACCGCTGATTGCCAATCCGAAATCCCTGATTATGGGGGCGGCAGCGCAGTTTGGTATCTTCTTTGCCCTGTTTGCAGCAGTCCTGCTGGGATTCAACGCACAGGAAGCTGCTTCCATCGGTATTATAGGCGGGGCAGACGGTCCGACAGCCATTTACCTGACAGGAAAGCTTGCGCCGCATCTGCTTGGTGCAATTGCAGTTGCTGCATACTCATATATGGCGCTGGTGCCGATTATACAGCCGCCAATTATGAAAGCGCTTACGACAAAGAAAGAGCGTGTAATCAAGATGGATCAGCTGCGGGTGGTAAGTCAGAAAGAGAAGATTCTGTTCCCGATTGCAGTTACTGTTATTGTCGTACTGCTTCTTCCTTCCGCTGCACCGCTGGTTGGAATGTTAATGCTGGGAAATCTGTTTAAAGAGTGCGGCAGAGCAGACCGTCTGTCTGATACAGCACAGAATGCGATGATGAATATTGTTACTATTCTGCTGGGTCTGGCTGTAGGCGCATCTGCAACAGGAACTACATTTATTAAGGCGGAGACACTGAAGATTGTTGTTTTAGGCGTTTGTGCATTTGCAGTAGGCACAGCAGGAGGCGTCCTGATTGCCAAGCTAATGAATGTACTTACAGGCGGAAAGATCAATCCCCTCATTGGATCAGCCGGTGTATCGGCAGTGCCGATGGCAGCACGTGTATCCCAGAAGGTCGGGCAGGCAGAGAATCCTTCAAACTTCCTGCTGATGCACGCCATGGGACCGAACGTAGCAGGCGTAATCGGATCTGCAGTGGCAGCATCTGTCATGCTGTCCATGTTTGGCGGATATTAATCTTATCTGAACAATCTCCGAAATCATTTTTATACAAAGAACAAACTGCACATGGCAGACAGCTGTGTGCAGTTTGTTCTTTTTGCTAAAATATTCCTGACATGCCCCGGAGAAAAGTAGTTGTAAAATGGACGGAATTATCAGATAATATAAATAAGGGGGAAGTTGAAACAATACATGTGGGAATTCTGGTAAAAAGAAAGTGAGGCGCCCTATGAAATTTGGAAAAAGGTATAAAATCATGGCATGGATCTTATCTCTGTGTCTTACTGTAACACTCATTCCAGACTTTTCTTTTGCAGTAGAGTCAGATATAGAGGAAAAAATGGAAACAGATGAGAAAGACAAGGTGCAGAAAAAAACGGTTTCGCCGAAAGGAATTTTGGCAGATACGGATGTCACGAAAGAAGATGTGACTGAAAAAACAGAAGCTACGACAACCTATAATCTGGGAGCTAACGAGAAAATGACCGTTTTTCATGGTGGAGAGGTTCGCTATGAGAATGAGAACGGTAAGCTGGTGGACTACGACCCATCTTTGGTGAAGATCAAAGATGGTGAGGCAAGCCTGCAGAAAGATTCACTTGACGGCTATGCCTATGAGAATAATCAAGGAGATAATAAACATTACCTTCCCAATATACTTTCTGAGGAAACCCCGATACGGATGGAGCGGGAAAATTATAGCATTGAATTTTCTATGACGGATCGGAGTTTGAAACAGACAGAAGCAGATCAGGCAGCAGTAACCGTAGAAAAGGAAACAATTCCCACTATTTATGAAGAGACAAAAAGCCTCCCTGTGAATGCGGTTTACGGGACAGATGACGGGACGGCTATAATAAAGTATACCTCTGGAGAGTATGGCTTGAAGGAAACTCTGATTCTCAATGAGAAGCCGGAAAACAACGTATTTTCATATCGGTTGAAATTGACGGGAATGACAGCGAGGGAAAATGCGACTGATGAGGGTATCACTTTGTATGATAAAAAAAGCGGCGAAATTGTGGGGGCTATATCTTCGCCATGGATGGATGATGCCGGCGGGAAATCCTATAGCGAAGAGATTACGTATGAGTTAAAAGAAAGTGCTGGGAAAGAAGGAGAATATCTTCTGACGATGACAACTGATAAAGAGTACCTGGAAGATCCGGAGCGGAGATACCCGGTAACGATTGATCCCACTACCACTTGGAAGGGAGAAAGTGAGATTCGAGATGCTTATATCATAAATGGATCCTATAAAAATACTAATTTTTATGAAAGCGGTACCAAGGTAATGCCTGTGGGGAAAAACAGCACTGGATGGCACCGGACTTTAATGCGTTTTACCAAGCTGACGAATGCAGTCAGAGGGCAGTCAGTGACTAGTGCAAATCTGACTGTCTATGAAACAGGAACAGGTGCCAGTAAAGAGAAGATTGGAATTCATAGACTGAAAGAAGATTGGGCACCGAGCACAGTGACATGGGCTAAATGCCCATCCTATCAGGCGGCCTATGATACCATTACAACTAAAAAAACCAAAGGAAGCGCACATACCTTTAATGTGCTTTCTTATGCTAAGGCTCTTGCAAGCGGATCTGTTAGCGGTTATGGTCTGATGTTGAAGAGTGCAGATGTAGATAATGCAGATGTAGATAATGCAGAGTACTCTTGTTTTTATGGGAGCAGAACAGCCTCAAGCTCCTACCGTCCAAAGCTGGCAGTGACCTACTATAGCAAACCGACAACTGCTGGGAGTGCTGCTATTTCTCCTGCCTATGTAAAGAACAGTACTGCAGCAAAACTAACTTACAGCGGCATTACTTCTACAGGGCTGAATCGAGTAGAGTATCGAGTAAATAAAGAGACCTGTGGAACCTCTCCGACTGCCTACTGGGAATACAGTTCATCCAGAAAGATCAGTTCAGGATCAGCCCTGCCATCTCTGCCGAATGGCTGCTATCGGTTTTATGTAAGGGGTGTGAATACGGCAGGGACTGCAGGAGGAGAAAAGGCAACTAATGTAGTTCATGTGGATAATGCAGCACCGACCCTGATGCTTAGTGGTCCGACGACAAGTGCATCTGCACCATCTGGAATCAAAGCGCCAAAGATTACCTGGGAAGCGGCGGATCCCCATTTGAGCAGCGTGCAGTATTCTGTTGACGGCGGTGCCTATAGCAGCAACAGCCTATCAGAAAGTGGAAGTCAGACGCTGCATACATTTAAAACATCAGGAAAACATACTTTGACAATGAAAGCAACGGACAAACTTGGAAATGTAACGACTGAGACATTTACCTATTATCTGGATCTGGAAGCGCCGATTATTGGTAAGGTGCGGATAGAAACCGCAGATCGGGAGTCTTTAGATACGGCTTGGACTGCAGATGCAAATCCGATCATTCATTTTGATGGAATCAAAGATAATACAGAACTCAAAGCAGAGCAGATACAGTATGCAATGGTGAAATCGGGAACCGAAGTGAAAGACACTGATTATAAAAAAATTTATTTTGAATCGATCACCTCAGGACAGCCCTATGAGGGGACATTCTGTCTGACAGAAGCAGATCAAAAGGCTGAATCCGGTTCCTGGGAAATCTACCTTAGGGCAGAAGATGCAGCAGGAAACAGTGCAGTAAAATCACTGATGTATAACAGAGATAATACAGTGCCATCAGCAAACTTGACAGTGCTTTCTCACAGTACAGGAACTGCCATTACAGATGTAAAAGATGTAGTAACAATTCAGGCTGATTTGGACGGAACCGGGAGTCCGTTAAAGGATGCGAGTCTGAAATTGTACTGTATTGAGGAAGAAACAGGATCTGACGGACAGCTGCAAAAAAAAGAAAAATATATCAGGACTCTGCGGACGGATTTGCGTCAGGCGACCAATGTGGAATGGGATACTACACAATATAAGAATGGAGATTATCGGCTCAAGGGGGAAGTGAAAGATTCTGCAGGTCTGACAGGGACAGGAAGCTGCGATGTGCAAATACAAAATCCGCTGTCTGCACCAGAGATTTATGCAGATCCGGTTAAGGAAAAGACATTGACTGTAGAGTGGAAGTTTGGAGCAGATGCAGATATCAGAAAAATCCAGTATCGACTGGAAGGAGAAAATGACTGGGTGGATGTGGAAGATTCATCAAAACTATCAGGGAGCTTTACAGTAGAACTTCCAGAACAGGGAGAAAAGCTTCTTCAAGTACGGGGAGTGGATACTGCAGGGGTTGCAACAAAAGTTGCCTCCATTACTGCTATTTATGATGCAAAAGCTCCAGAAGCTGTAATTTCTTCTATGCAGCGTGGACGAATCCTGGGAACTGCAACAGATGCATATCTGAAAGACTGGACTCTTTCATGGAAAAAATCTTCGGCAGGAGAAACTGCATGGCAGACCTTTGAAAAGGGCACGGCACGGATAGCGGAAGGGGAACTGGGTATTTTAGATCTAACAGATCCGGCTTTTGAAGAGGGTACAGACTATCAGTTGAAGCTGAACGTTACAGACAGAGCCGGAAATAGCAGCGAAGCGATTCATACCTTCCAAAAAGAGAACAAAGAATCCTATATTCGGATTTTGCCTGCTTCTATTTCTATCAAACGTCCCTTCTGGGAGCAGGATAACAGGAGTCCGGAATTCACCTTGTCTGCGGATACAAAGAAATTGGAACTGGAAACAGATGGAACAGTGGAGCTCAACAATGGTACATTCTCCTGGTATCTGGATAACCAGAAAGAAGAAGGGGAAGAGGCTGTTTTTAATAAGGAGTTTTCTGCTTATAAAGAAGGTGAATCGCATCGGATTCTGGTGATTCATCAGGATGAAAAAGGAAATATGTCCTATAGCAGAGAAGTACGGGAAAATGATCTACAAAAGGCAGTTTCATTTGGGGAAAATAAAGTCACTGTTAAAGAGCAATCGGTTAATGTAAAAAAAGATGTAGTATCGCTGCGCCTTCAGAAGGGGCAGCCGGGAGCCTCCTATGAAATAAAAGCAGAAGGCGGAGAATATCAAGAAGTAGCACCGGATCAGACGGTCAGAGTGGCAGAGCTGCTGCCGGGCTATGCTTATGCGAATACTTTCACTATCCGGGTTAAGATGGAGACAGAGTCGCAGCCTCAGCCGATTATAGCAGAAATGGATACGATAAAAGAAGAATCTTTTACTGTTAGCAGCCTGTACAACTATCTGCCACAAACTGGCTCAATGAAGCATCAGCTTAATGACAGAGCCTATCTGTATTGGGATAATCTTCTGCCGGAAGGGGACAGTAGCTTTAGCTATAACGTATATCACAGCACAGAAAAAGATTTTATTCCTTCAAGAAAGACGCTGGCAGCAGAGCATGTGAAAGCAGGATACTATAGTGAGATCAATGTTAACTATGGAGGAGTTTTTTACTATAGGATTACCGTTGCAAAGAGAGATGCCAATGGCAGAGTGATTTCTGAAAGTGCTCCGTCTGAAGTTATCAAGGGAAAACTATTGGATTACAATGAACACACTAAACGTCTTGGCCTGCAGGACTACTGGCAATATGAGGAATTCAACAATCCGGTGGGAAGCGGCAATCTGGAAAAGAGCAGTGGAAACTTTGTTTACCAGCAGACAGATGCGGAACTTCCAAATGAAAAACTGGAAGTAAATTTGACACGAACCTATAACAGCCAGTCCAGTCAGAAATCTGCTTTTGGTCTTGGCTGGACCCACAATTACGATCTGCAGCTTCTCAATATTTATGATGCCAGCACCAAGACCTTTGGAAATGTAGTATTTAAGGACAGTACAGGCAGTGTATTCCGCTTCACAAAGAGTGCAGAAGCAAAAAATAAAAACACCTATATTTCCTCAGCAGGAGAATATATCACTTTGATAGAAGAAAGCAAGAAGGAGGAGGTACAGGTACCTGAGCGGAATACAGGCGCTTCCGGAGATGACACTGTACGGACAGAGGAAGTGGCAAGCCAGTATACCATGCGGACGAAAGACGATATAGAGTATCGCTTTAATGGTGGGGGACAGCTGGTTTATATGGCGGAACCGAATGGAGCATTTCTTATCTTTACCTATGAGGGAGAAAGCGGTCTTTTGAAGAAAGCAACCACTAACAGGGGGCTTGCCATGGAGTTTATCTACGAAAATGAGGATCCGCAGGCAAAATCCACAGACATGCTTTTAGTGAAGCAAATTAATTTGCCGGATGGAAGCAGACGGGATTATATATACGAAGAAAAAGGCGTTCACAGCTTGCTGTCTCAAGTAAAAGCTACAGGAAAAGACGGAAAAACCATAAGCTATGTTTATGCCTATGACAGTGCTGAGAATCCTAATGTAAGAATCATCCGGGATGCAGAAGGAAACGATTATGAGTTAAAATATAGGGAGGAAAGGGTAGTAGAAGCGGTTTACCCGGATAAAGAGGGAATTTCCTTTGAATACAGTACTGAAGAAGAAAATCGAACCAAAACTGTGGTGACCCGTTTTCTGGGAACAGGTCTTCTGACAGGAGGAAAAGAAATTTTCCATACGACAGGGTACTATGAGGATCTGACCGGTTATTGTGTGAAAGATATTAACGCAATTGGGAAAGAGACGTTGTATACTTATGAGGATGGCATCTGTGTTTCAAGTGCTTGGACTAACATGGCATATAAACTTGGAGAGGATGGAATTATTCAGGGAGCAAAAACAGAGCGCAGTGAACTGACGGAACTGGGGGCACGCCGCAGCGAGACAAAAACCGTATCAGAGGACGGCAGTATTTCTGCGTATGAATACTATGCGGATACTTCGGATCCAGATATTCAGGATCAAGTTTATCATGAGACTTCTGTGGATGCAGAAGGAAACTTGACACAGGAAAATTATTATGAGTACGATGAATGGGGGAATGAAATCGAGGATTATGATGCATTTGAAGACAGAACCACTGTCAGTGATTATTATGCAGAGGATGAAAACGAAGAATTTGCCGGGGAGTTGGAGAGCGAAACCGAGTACTTCGGCGATCCGGAGGAAGGAGAAGAAATCCGGACTACCACCTACACCTACGCTTATGACGGGGAAGGCAACAAGACGGAAACCGAAACGGAAATCTGCGGAAGCCGCAAAACGGAAACCGTAACCACCTATGATGCCATGGGTCAGGAGACATCCGTGGTAAGTCGCAGCGGCACAGCATCGAAGACATTAGGAGCGGCGGATGTGGACAGTTCTGTGACGACGGAATATGACAGCTTTGGCCGGGCAGTGAAGGAAACATCCGTAGAAGGAGCGGTGTCAACCGTAACGGAAAACACGTATGATGACAATGGCACACTGCTCAGTGAGACAGTGACAACCAGTGATGGCAGTCAGACCCGCACTACAGCGACCGCCTATACCTATGATGAACGGAACCGGCAGGAGACCCGAACGGTCAATGACAACGGAGAAATCCAGGCATTTACAACCGATTACGGTTATGAAAGCGTGCTGGTTCATGCAAGCGATGGAATTGGAACCAGGCTGGTGGAGAATGCGTATCGAACCGAAGAACGGAAACAGGACGGTAGTCCCGGCGGATATCTTCTTTCCCAGACTTATCAGGATGCGGTAGGGAACCCGATTAGATCCAAGGAAAATGGGATCTACACCGATACCCTGTACGATGCGTATGGAACGGAACTGGGAACCTATGAGGCCGGGAAACAGGCAGACGCGAAAGATGGTCTTCTGACCCTGAGGGTACCGGACAAAGATGGAAACATTCTGGCTACCGTGTAGAAGCCAGTCTTTCGGGACGGAGCATGGCAGGTCACAGACGGGTCGATTGTCACGGCTGCAACTTATGATGCCCGCGGAAAAGAAACTTCCAGGACGGATGCCATGGGGAACATCACAAAATATGGGTATGATTCCAAAGGCGAACTGAATCTGGTGACGGTGCCGGAAGGCGGAAAAACGGCCTTTGATACCAAAGAGGTCTATGTGAACGGAGAACTGCGGACCAGCGTAAAAACAACGGACGCCAATAACCACGTCAGCGAGACGGTGACAGATGGAGAAGGGCAGGAACTGGAACTTACCGACCATTACAAAAAGGACGGAGAAGATCGATCCATTCAGAGCTTTTATACCTATGACGACAAAGGCCGGCTCAGTGAGAAGAAGGAAGCCAAGGGAAATTCGGTTACCTACGAGTATGATTTCAACGACCGGGTAGCGAAAGTACAGTATTACGAGACGGTGGACGGAGCAAAGACGCAGACACTGGAGACCGCTTACACCTACGATGTCAACGGCAATGTAACCCGGATGTGCGATTACGAAGTCAAAGACGGAACCCGGACGCTGTACCGGACCACGGTATCCACCTATAATCCGCAGAACCGTCTGACCAGCATAGCAGAATGGGACGGTGGGGAGCTTCCAACCCAGGAACAGATGGACCAGAAGAAGATTTTCTATACCTATGATGCGGAAGGAAAGCTGACAGATGTCAACTATGCCTTTGCTAAGGACGGCATCACCGGACTGAAGTATGCCTATGACAAAGACGATTACCTGACGACCATCACCGCCAAGGGCGGGCTTCTGGGAAAGACGCTCCGGGAATACACCTATGATGATTTCGGCCGGGTGGCGGAGATGAAGGACTACTACGGCTTCGTGGAAGGCGGTTCGGATTATATTCTGCGGGAATACACCTATGATGCGTTTGGCCGGGTAACGAAGATGATCTACACGGACAGCAAGGACGGAGAGGTAAAAGAATCCTACGGTTATATCTATGACAAGAACAGTAACATCCTCCAGGAGCGGATTATCAGCCATTACGCAGCGGCAGACGGGAAGGAACTGGACTGTACAAAGAATTACACTTATGATAAGAACGGAAGGCTGACAAAAGCGGAAGTGATCGATCATACAGAAGGCGCGGCAGGCAGCAAAATGACCGCGTACACCTATGATCCGGTAGGGAACCGGACACAGGAAACCGCGCCGGAAGGGACAACAGAATACGAGTATAACGGGTTGAACCAGATGACAGGGGCGAAAACGACAAAACCGGCAGACACCGGAGAAGCGGAGACGATTTCCGATCTGGCTTACACCTATGACCGGAACGGCAACCAGACGAAAGAAACAGACAGTGTGAGTGGAGAAACGCTCTCCATGACCTATGACGCGGCCAATCGTCTGACCGGCTACGAGAAGAAGAAAGACGGCACCGCCATCCTGAATCAGAAGAACCGATATAACGGAGAGGGTCAGCGGATCCGGAAGGAAGAGACGAAGGGAGCGGAAAGCAGGGTTCGGAATTACTACTATCAGGACGGCAATGTGCTGTACACAACCGATGAAGAGAACCAGCGAGACAGTTTCAACCTGCTGGGCCGGGAAAATAATGTCATTGCGACAGCCAGAGGCACCGGAAGCGGTGAAAGCTGGTATCTGTATAACAAAGATGTTCGTGGGAGCACGTCCAGCCTGATTGATGATAGCGGAACGGCGGCAACGGCATATGAATATGATGCATTTGGGAATACAACGATACGGGTCGGAGCGGACTTTGACAACGAACTTTGCTATACCGGGCAGGTGTATGACCAGAGCACGGGGCTTTATTATTACAATGCCAGATTCTATGATCCGGAAGATGGAAGATTTTTGACCCAGGATACGTATAGAGGAGAACAGATGGAGCCGGGGACGTGGCATCTGTATGTGTATTGCGCGAATAATCCGGTGAATTATGTGGATCCGAGTGGGCATAAGTCTATTATGTCAATTTATTATAACAAAAAAGAAACAGGCTTTAGCAAACAAGCAAAACAATCGTGCTACTATTTAGCGTCAAATGCAAAAATGAAAGCGGTTATTTCTATTTCAGGGTTTAAGAAAGCATGGAAATCAATTTCAAAAAATATAAAAACCCTTTATTTATATTTACATGGAGGTGAGGGAGCATTATATTTTTATGGGGAGACTATGTATTATGGAAGCATCAAGAAGCTAAATAAAAAGAAAAAATTGGAAAAAATAGTATTGCTAAGTTGTAAAGGGGGAAGAGGAAGTTCAAGTGTAGCAAAGGCTTTATATTTAGCTACAGACAAAAAAGCTAAAGTTTACGCATCAAGAGAATCAATAAGTTATAGGACAGAAACTAGAGGTAGGCGAATTGTTTATCGACCTCGTTATTCAAACGACTATATAAAAGAATATAATAGAAAACATAAAAAGAAAATTAGTGTATTTACAAATCCAATCAAAAGAATATACGGATAAAGTAAATAAGAATGACATCACAACCGGGAGAGGTAGGTATTAAGTCTCCCTGTTGTGATGAGACAACATGTGTTGATATTATTCTGTCCTTAGGATAATTTTATTATGATGAAAAGATATCACCATAGACATATAAATAAAAAGGAGAGCAACGCATGAGTAGAAAAGGGATTGGCATGGTAGGAATTGTCCTGTTGTTGCTATTGATGGCTAGCATGTTTCATTTTCTCTTAAATCCTAGAATGGAAATCATTTCTGAAGCAGAAAAGATATATCTGGAAACCATGGATAAATCAGGACAAGTAGAGCGATTATCAATAGATAATGCTTATGATGTAACAACGCTCAAACAACTTTTTTCACAAAAAACAGTTGTAGATAAGGGATTCGTATTTGCAGAAGGAGGATATCGTATTACATTTGAATCAGGAAAAAAGATAATGCATCTTTATCCATACTGTGGAAATCTGGAAAGAATACGTGTAGGAGAAGACGGAGATAATTACTATATTTTCGAACATGAACAAAAAAAAGCAGACAAACTTAGAAATACCTTAAATAAATACTGTAATTTAAAGGAATACCAAGGTATATATGAATGGTAGGCTTATGTATAGATGATAACAATCAGAAAATCAGATTACCTTAGAAAACAATGTAATCGTGACAGACAGAGGCACCGGAAGCAGTGAAGCTTGGTATCTGTACAACAAGGATACTCGTGGGAGCACGTCCAGCCTGATTGATGATAGCGGAACGGCGGCAACGGCATATGAATATGATGCATTTGGGAACACAACGATACGGGTCGGAGCGGGCTT
>CAUWJW010000026.1:0-16779 GCA_963558985.1 uncultured Clostridia bacterium
TATGAAATTTGGAGAAAAATATGGCATTTACACATTTACATGTACATACAGAATACAGTCTGCTTGATGGTGCTGCCAGGATTAAACCTCTGGTGGCGCGGGCAAAGGAGCTAGGGATGGATTCTCTGGCAATTACCGATCACGGCGTCATGTTCGGCGTTATTGATTTTTATCGGGAGTGCCTGGCGCAGGGAATCAGACCGATTATCGGATGCGAAGTTTATACAGCAGCAAGGAGCATGGAAGACAAAGATGCAGATAAAGATAAATATCAGGGACATCTTGTGCTTCTGGCAAAGAATAACCGGGGATATCAGAATCTGATCAAGATTGTTTCTCTGGGGTTTACAAAAGGTTTTTATTATAAACCCAGAATTGACAAGTCCGTACTGCGAAAGTACAGTGAGGGAATTATTGCGCTGTCAGCCTGCCTTGCAGGAGATGTGCAGCGAAAGCTGATGAACAGGGATTATGAAGGCGCCAAAAAAGAGGCGCTTGCTTTGCGTGAGATTTTCGGGGAAGAAAATTTTTATCTGGAGCTGCAGGATCAGGGCTTGGAAGAGGAGGCAGAGATTCTCTCGGATATGGTGCGGCTCCATGAAGAAACAGGGATCCCGTTTGCTGCAACCAACGATGTGCACTATGTGCGGCAGGAGGATGCAAAAGCCCATGATGTGCTTTTGTGCATTCAGACAGCGGCCACGATTGATGAAGAAAACCGGATGCGTTTTCCAAATGATCAGTTTTACCTGAAATCAGAAGAAGAGATGCGGAGCATTTTTGTCAATTTTCCGGATGCCTGTGATAACACAGCAGAGATTGCCCGGCAGTGCAATGTGACCTTTGAGTTTGGGCATCTTCACTTGCCGGAGTTTCAGGCACCGGATGGGAAGACGAACACAGTATATTTGCGGGAGCTTTGCAGGGAAGGCCTGAAAGAGCGCTACGGTCATGAGCAAGGAGCTGACTGGGACAGCCTGAGAGAGCGTCTGGATTATGAACTGTCCATTATTGAGAAGATGGGTTATGTGGAATACTTTCTCATTGTGTGGGACTTTATCAATTATGCCAAGCAAAACGGAATTGTAGTAGGACCGGGAAGAGGTTCGGCGGCAGGAAGTATCGTTTCTTATGTGCTTAAGATTACAGATATTGACCCTATTCGCTACAGTCTGATTTTTGAACGGTTTCTCAATCCTGAACGAGTGAGCATGCCGGATATTGATATTGATTTCTGTTATGAAAGGCGACAGGAGGTTATCGACTATGTAATCCGAAAATACGGAGAAGACAAGGTGTCTCAGATTATTACCTTTGGAACCATGAAAGCCAAAGCTGCAGTGCGGGATGTAGGAAGAGTGCTGAACGTAGGATATGCGGAGACAGATGCCATTGCAAAGGCGATTCCCTTTGATCTGAAAATGACCATTGACAAAGCGCTAGCCATGAATCCGGAGCTGAAAGCATCTTATGATAAAGATGAAAAGGTCAGACAGGTGCTGGATATGGCAAAAGCTTTGGAGGGTATGCCGCGCCATGCCTCTACCCATGCAGCAGGTGTGGTAATCTCTAAAAAAAGCATAGATGAATATGTGCCGTTGTACCTGTCAGATAAAGGGATCTCTACCCAGTTTACCATGACAACCATTGAAGAACTGGGGCTTTTAAAGATGGATTTTTTAGGACTGCGGAATCTGACTGTCATCCGTGATGCTTTGGAAATGATTAGAAACAATCACGGCGTGACCATTGATTTCTCTAAAATGACTTATGATGACGCCAGAACCTATGAGCTGATTGCAGGAGGCAACACACAGGGCGTGTTTCAGCTAGAAAGCGGTGGCATGACGCAGTTTATGAAAAATCTGAAGCCGGACTGCTTTGAAGACATTGTGGCAGGTGTGGCGCTGTACCGTCCGGGTCCCATGGCCTCGATCCCCACTTATATTGAAAATAAAAAGAACCCGGAGGGCATTACCTACCTTCACGAAAGCCTGCAGCCGATTCTTTCTGTTACCTACGGATGCTTAATCTATCAGGAGCAGGTTATGCAGATTGTACGGGATCTGGGCGGTTATTCCTATGGAAGATCCGATCTGGTGCGCAGAGCCATGGGAAAGAAAAAGATGGATGTGATGCTTAAGGAAAAAGAGTATTTCATTCATGGGAAAGCAGATGAGCAAGGAAAGACAGAAATCGCAGGCTGTGTAAGAAACGGAGTGCCGGAAGAGATTGCAGAGGCTATCTTTAACCAGATGGTCAGCTTTGCCGAATATGCGTTTAATAAATCTCATGCAGCAGCCTATGCAGTCATTGCCTATGAAACCGCCTATCTAAAAGCCCATTACCCGGTGGAATTCATGGCAGCTCTCATGTCAAGCGTTATGGGAGATGCCGCAGCCGTTGCAAAATATATCCGCAACTGTACAGAAATGGGCATCGAGGTACTTCCTCCTGATGTAAATGAAAGCGGAAAAAAATTTACAGTAAAAGACGGAAAGATCCGATTCGGTCTGCGCGGTGTAAAGAATGTAGGGGAAGGCGCCATTGATGCTATTATCAGGGCACGGCAAGAAAAGGGGATGCCAAAGGACATCTTCCAGTTTATCAGTAATCTCAACATTCACGAGGTGAATAAAAAGGCAGTGGAAAGCCTAATTAAGGCAGGTGCTCTGGACCAGCTGAACCCTAACAGGGCTGCACACATGGCAGTATATGAAAGTCTGATAGAATCTGCACAAAATGATTCCAGAAAGAATATTCAGGGTCAGATGTCACTGTTTCAGATTCATGCAGAGCAAATGGAGGTGGAAACTGCCGCCGGCCGTCTTCCGGATGTGGAAAACTTTTCAAAAGAGATTCTCATTAGCATGGAAAAAGAAATGCTGGGGGTTTATATTTCCGATCACCCGCTGAAAGATTATGAAAAGCAGATAATCGAAATGACTGATGCGACAGCTGAAGATCTGCTTCATGCGGCAGACAGAGAGGAAGCCGGAGAGTCGCTTGAAGAGGGAAAAGTTCTTTTTGATGGAATGCGTGTCACGATGGCGGGAATCATAACTTCTAAGAAGACACTTGTTACGAAAAACAACAAGATGATGGCATTTGTAGAGATGGAAGACCTTTACGGAACGGTAGAAGTTGTAGTGTTTCCGAATGTCTTTGAAAAATATTCCCGGCTTATTGCAGAGGACTCGCTGATTGTCGTAAAAGGAACGATAAATTTTAAAGAGGGCGAACTGCCAAAAGTTTTGGCAAATGATATATCAGATCTGCGGGAAGCAAGCCGCAGTGCAGGTATGGTCTTACGGGAACAGGTAAAGATCCGGATTCCGGATGGGATGGATAACGGACCGGAGCAGATCAGAGAGATTCTGCTGCGGCACAAGGGCCGGACGCCGGTGATTCTTTACCTGGGAAGCACAGGAAAAGCAATGAAGACAAAGCCTGATCTTTGGATAGAACGAAGTGAAAGCTTTGAGAAAGAAGTAACAGAACTGATTGGAAAAGAAAATTTAAAGATGTAAGAGAGGAATTTATCAATGAAACGAATCGGTGTATTGACAAGCGGGGGCGATGCGCCCGGAATGAATGCGGCAGTACGTGCAGTGGTGCGCTGTGGCATTGACAGAGGCATGGAGGTGTACGGCATTGAACGGGGGTTTGAAGGCTTGATGGAAGGTGCAGTAAAAGAGATGGATATGTCTTCTGTGGGGGATATCCTTCATAGAGGAGGAACCATACTGCATACTGCCAGAAGTGAACGCTTTCGGACGGAGGAAGGACAGATTCATGCGGCTAATGTTTTGGATGCATTTGGAATTCAGGGAATTGTAGTAATTGGAGGTGACGGATCCCTGCGGGGCGGTCTGGATCTTTCCCGGCGGGGCATTACAGTCATGGGACTTCCGGGAACGATTGACAATGATCTTGGCTATACAGACTATACCATCGGCTTCGATACAGCTGTCAACACAGTACTTTCGGCCGTATCCAACATCCGCGATACTTCTTCATCTCATGAAAGAGCTACTGTCATTGAAGTGATGGGGCGTCACTGCGGAGACATCGCACTTTATGCAGGTCTGACAGGAGGAGCAGACAATATTCTGGTGCCGGAAATGCCTTTTGATATTAATCGTGTGTGCAAGAAAATTCTGCAGGGAAAAAATCGGGGAAAGCGTCATGATATTATTATGAAAGCAGAAGGTGTGAACATTGATGCAAAAGAACTGGCACGGCTGATTGAGGAGAGAACCGGAAAGGAGACACGAGTTGTGATTCTTGCATATCTTCAGAGAGGCGGATCGCCTACAGCCAGTGATCGTATTTTGGCCAGCAGGACTGGCGGAAAGGCAGTAGAACTGCTTTATAATGATGAAAGCAGCAAGGCGATTGGAGTTTGTGAAGGACAGATTGTAACATATGATCTGGAAGAGGCACTCCAGGTGAAGAGGCCTTTTGATACGGAACTTTACCAGCTGGCAGATGTGCTGTCAAAGTAAGGCAATGAGAAAAAATATGTTTGAAAAAATAAAAAAGTCAAAGGTTTTTGTGAAAAGTTTTTTTAAGTGGGTCATAATTGCAGGATGCGTCGGGGCAATCAGCGGCGGGGCAGGTACGCTGTTTCGTTTTACAGTAGAAACTGCCAATGAAGCATGGAAGTCTCATTCTTGGCTGACTTATCTGCTGCCGGCAGGAGGTTTGCTGATTATTGCACTTTATAAAGGAATGGGTATGACTTCTGCAATAGGAACTGATCGTGTAATTGGATCTGTGCGGGCAGAGGAAAAAATACCTGTACGTCTGGGACCTCTGATCTTTGTGAGTACGGCCATTACACATCTTCTGGGGGGCTCAGCCGGAAGAGAAGGGGCGGCGCTTCAGATTGGAGGCAGTATAGGGACCCATGTGGGAAGGCTGTTTCGTTTGGATGAAAAGGATATGTCTCTTGTGGTGCTCAGCGGTATGAGTGGTGTATTTGCAGCTTTGTTTGGAACTCCACTGACAGCTGTATTCTTTGCCCTTGAAGTAATCAGTGTAGGAGTTATTTACTATTCCGGACTTGTGCCATGTCTTGTGTCTTCTCTGGCAGCATATGGGATTTCTGCCTTGTTTGGGTTTCATGTAGAGATACAAACCACTTTGCAGATACCGGATTTGGAGATTGCATCTGTTTTACAGGTGGCTGTTCTTGGCGTGTGCTGTGCTGTTTTGAGCATTCTTTACATATTCATCATGGATGGAACAGATACGCTGCTTTTAAAACTTTTTCGGAATCCGTATATGCGTATCTTTGCAGGCGGAGCTGTTCTGGTAGTATTATCGCTGCTGTTTCCTTCGGGCAGCTACAATGGATCCGGGATGCCTGTAATCTTTCGGGCGCTTGACGGAGAGGCGGACTGGTGGTCTTTTCTTGTAAAGATTCTGTTTACTGCTGTGACTTTAGGGGCAGGGTTTAAAGGCGGCGAGATTGTGCCGACCTTTTTCATCGGTGCAACAATGGGCTGCTGGGCAGGTGCACTTCTGGGACTGGATCCGGGATTTGCAGCAGCAATGGGACTGATTGGCACTTTCTGCGGAGTCGTTAACAGCCCGGTGGCTTCTATCATATTAGGAGTTGAACTTTTCGGAGCAGAAGGGCTCATCTTTTTTGGAATTGCCTGTAGCGTAAGTTATATGCTTTCTGGGTATTATGGACTGTACGGGAGCCAGAAAATAATGTATAGTAAAACTAAGGCCGAATATATCAATATCAATGCAAAATAAATTTAGGAGGAATTATGAAGACAGCTTTTGTAAACGGACTTTTGATTGATGGAAACGGGGGTACGCCCGTAGAAAATTCCCTGGTTCTGGTAGAAGATAAAAAAATCGTATATGCCGGGGCAGGAAAAGACTTTGATGACAGCTATGAGGTAAGGGATATTTCAGGAAAGACCATCATGCCGGGCCTGATTGATACGCATTTGCATTACAGCGGCAACCTGAGCGATAATGATACAGAGTGGGTATTAGAACCAATGTTTCAAAAGGCTGTAGTAGCAGTTGCACAAGCCAGAGAGGCACTGGAGAACGGTCTTACATCCGTGGGAGAAATATCAAAATTTGGTCCTTATATACGCGATATGATCGAAAGAGGTGTGATACCCGGACCAAGGACTGTGACCTCAGGAGTGGGATTCTGCAGGACAGCCGGACATGGAGATTCGCACAGACTTCCCCTTGCTTACAATGAAGCTTCGCATCCATGGGCAGAGAGGGTAGATGGACCATGGGAACTTCGCAAAGCAATCCGCCGTGTTATCCGGGAAAATCCCGATGCCATCAAAATCTGGTCTACAGGAGGCGGGATCTGGAGACATGATGCAAAAGCAGACTCTCATTATACGATGGAAGAGATTCAGGCGGTTGTAGATGAAAGCAATATGATAGGCCTTCCGGTGTGGTCCCATGCAGAAGGCTATGAAGGGGCGCTGAATTCCTGTAAAGCAGGGGTGTCGGCTATTATTCACGGTCAGGAACTTAATGAAGAATGTCTGGAAATCATGAAAGAAAAGGATATTTCCTTCTGCCCTACTTTTCAGTTTTTCTTTGAGTGGTTCTCTGTGTATGAACCGCCATACAGACCGATTCACGATAAATATCCGGGAAAAACGACTGCTGAAAAGGAGCTGAACAGAATTACAGATAATCTGCTCAATGCCAATAAAAAAGGAATTCGTATTACAGTCGGATCAGATTCCTTCTGCAGCAGCCTGACGCCTTATGGAAAGTATGCCATTACAGAGATGTACGCACTCAATAAAGCAGGCCTTACCAACATGGAGGTCTTGAAGGCAGCTACAAAAAACGGGGCGGAAATGCTGAAAATCGACCATATCACCGGAACGTTGGAAGAAGGTAAATTTGCGGATCTTCTGGTTATAAATGGAAATCCTGCAGAAGATATAAAAGCCGTTTCTACGGAGAATATGGAAGTGATTATGAAAGAGGGCACTTTTGTAAAAGGAAACTAAAACGCATCAAAAGTGGAAAAACGGAATCATGGATTCTTTTTTCCACTTTTTTTATTGTCTTTATTGCTTCCCGTTTCAATGCCGATGTCATTTTTGAGCACACGTCCAAAGGTGATGGCATGTTCGCCGAATTTGGCCCGAATATCATCCATGGCACGCTCTGCTTTTTCTCCCTTTTCATGCGCATTGCTTTGCAGATCAAGAAAAGAAAGCTGTTCGGACTCATTTTCATCGCATAGATTGATAGCTGTGACAGTCAGCATACGGATAGGGGCGTTCAGATTCCAGGAAGCTTCGATGATAGAAACTGCTTCCCGGAAAATCTCTTCGGCAAGATTCGTGGGGCGGTCTAATTGTTTCTGCCGGGAGATTACAGTGAAATCCGGGCTTTTGATATCAACCTTTACGCCGCAGCCCTTCATCTGGTATTTGCGCAGGCGACTGGCCACTGTATCAGAAAGAGCGGTCAAAGCTACCTTGATATCATCTATCCCTTTAAGGTTTCTGCGAAAGGTAGTGCCGTTTCCTACGGATTTGATTTTTTCCCGCTCTGTATAGAGGCTGACCGGACTGGTATCCAGACCGTTGGCATATTCGTACAGGACGCCCCCCTGTTTTCCGAGAAGACCGGTGAGAAGCGCCCTGTTATAGCAGGCCAGGTCACCGATGGTGTAGATTCCTGCTTTGTTCAGTTTATCTGCTGTAGCATCTCCCACAAAGAACATGTTTCTGATATCCATGGGCCACAGGAGCTCCTTGTAATTGTTCCTGCTGATTACAGTTGTGCCGTCAGGCTTGTTGTAATCGCTGCCCATTTTTGCAAAAATTTTATTAAAGGATACACCGACTGACAGGGTGAGACCAAGCTCTTGCCGTATGGTTTTGCGCAGCAGATCCGCAATTTCCTTACCTGTGCCGAAGAGCTTTTGAGAAGCCGTCACATCCAGCCAGGACTCATCAATACTGAAAGGCTCTACCATGTCTGTGAAGCGTTGATAAATTTCGTTGATTTTAAAACTGTACTCCTTGTATTTATTGTGATGAGGGGACAAAAGACGCAGATCCGGGCACTTTTTCTTTGCCTGCCATACGGTCTCTGCCGTTTTGATCCCGTACTTCTTTGCCGTGGTATTTTTCGCCAATATAATGCCGTGGCGGTTTTCCGGATTTCCGCAGACAGCCACAGGCAGATTTTTTAATTCGGGGTAGTCTAAAAGCTCCACGGAAGCATAAAAGCTGTCCATATCGCAGTGTAATATTATTCGATCCATATTTTTATTATATAAAATTTTTGTGAAGACATCTATAACTAGCGTGAATTTTCGTAAAAGAATTCAATAATAGGTTTTTCCGCAGGAATTCTTATGGTATAATAAATAAGCTATAGCTTATTGCCTTAGAATCGACAGATAAAGAGAGGATGAAAGTAATGTATCAGACACTAAAGAAAATCAACAAAATTATGAGAGTTTTCTTCATTGGATTTATTGCGATCTACGGAATCGTTAAAATATTTGATATTGTTCCTAAAAACAGAAAGGAAAAGCCTGTGGCAGATTCGGATCCTGCAACCAGCGAATTTGATGAATTGTGGTAGAAACGATGCAGGGGGAGTTTTATGAAGAATGTAATGGTCTGTGTAACACAGCAGAAGAACTGTGATCGGCTGATTCGATACGGACACAGTCTTTTAGAAGATTCTGAAGGTGAATTGTTCATTATTCATGTTGCACCTAAGGACCTTAAAATACTGGGGAAATCCAAAGAAGGGGAAGCTTTGGATTATTTGTACGGCAAAGCGATTGAATATGGCGCTAATCTGACGGTAGTACGTTCCAATACAGTTTTGGATACACTGGTGGATCTGGTGAATAAAAACCATATCACGCATGTTGTTTTAGGAAAGTCGGGACAGGTAAAGAGTGAGAAAGATATTATACCGAGATTTCAGGATAAAATCAGTCAGCAGGCGGAATTGATTGTTGTTCCGTAAGACAGTTACAGCAAGGAGGACAGTAATTTGAGAGTATTGACGATTGTGAGCGGAGTGCTGCTTGTCATAACGGGTGTATTTTGCTTTGCTAATCCAGGTGAGACCTTTCTGGCTCTGGCATTTGTGCTTGGTTTTATTATGGTGATCAGTAGCATTATACAGGGGATTGCCTACTGGTGGGGAAGAAGCGGAAACCAGAATGATAATAACGGCTGGATTTTAACAGAAGCGATTATTACTTTCATTTTAGGTGTTCTGGTACTCAGTAATCAGATTGCCGCAGATGTAGCCATCCCAATGGTATTCGGAATGTGGGTTATGTTTTCCGGTATATTGAGAGTTGTTACCGCCACCTTAATTGACAGAGCAAACAAAAGAGCAAACTTTGCATGGACGCTGGTTACAGGTTTATTATGTGCACTGGGCGGTCTGTATGCTTTTGTGAATCAGATTGCCGCAGGACTGGCTATTGCCATCCTGTTAGGAATTCTGTTTGTTTTGCAGGGGATCAGCACCTTGGAACTGGGGATTCATATGCCCCATGAAAAAAAGGAAAAACAGCCGAAAAAACAGAAACAGCCAAAGAAGGCAAAAGACAAGTAAATAATCAGAGGAAAAATATATGAGCAGCGGTCTTTGACCGCTGCTCATTTTATGAGATGGAAGGCGAAGCCGTCTGCTGGATTTTAAGACCACGATCAGGCAGCAGAAGCCGGCTGAATATGGATATATGTCAGCTCAGGCACTGCGCCCAGTCTGGCAGGAAGCTTCGTAGTACCCAGACCGGAATTTACATAAATAACAGTCTGATTTTTATTGTCGAGCTGATATTTACCCTTTACATATTTTTCTCCATAGGAAGGGAGAAATTTTTCGGTATAAAAAGGGATCCGGACCTGTCCGCCGTGGGTATGACCGGCCACCATATAATCTGTATGAGATTCAAGAATCTCATCAATAATGTCCGGCTCATGACAGAGAACCAGATTATACATACTGTTATCTGCCCGGTTCACAATGGAAGGATCACCATATCCGATGAGCAGATCATCAATCCCAATAAGGCGCAGATTCTTCTCCTTAAATGTAACCGTCTCGTTCACCAGAACGCGAAAGCCTCCTGCGTTCATAATATCCTCATACTTATATTCCGCACCACCGCCGTAATCATGATTTCCAAAGACAGCAAATTTTCCCATATTGGCTTTCATTTGCGCCAGCTTTTCTGAAATGGCAGCCGTATCGCCATAATACTCTTCAAGGTTATCAATGAGATCTCCTGCAAACAGAAGAATATCCGGGGGATTCTCATTGACCTTGTCCACAACCTTTTGAAAATCTTCCATATCATAATCAAATCCAAAATGCGTGTCGGCAAATACAGCTACTGTGACAGGCTGTTTCATAGAATAACTGGTGTCTTCCTGCACCTTGACTGTCAGACGGTTTGGTTCTGCAAAATGCGCATAACCGGCTGTAAGACATGCAATCAGAATTAGTATAAAAATAAAAAGTGCGAATATTTTAAATAACCGCCCTATTAACTTTAACATTAAAACCCTCTTTTCCAGCTCATATGAAGTCCTGATATGACAGGATGTTCTGACAAAATATTATACCATAGTATTAAGCATTATATGCGATTAAAATGAAGAGCAGATGGAGAAGACTTAATTCAGGCTGTATAAACCCTTAATTTTTTCTAAAGAAAAGCGGAAAAAGGAGAAAATCCCTTTTCCACTTCCTGCAAAAATTGATTTAGTAAATATTTTTCAGTGTAATTACTTTTGTTCTGGTCATTTCATTAAATGTAGTCATGACGCCTTCTGTTCCCACTCCGCTTTGTTTCCAGCCGTTGAAAGGCATTTCGAAAGAACGGAGAAAAGTGGAGCCGTTGATAATGACACTGCCTGCCTCCAGTTTTTCAGCCATGCGGTAAACCCGCTTTTGATCTGCAGTAAAGATGCAGCTGGAAAGTCCATAAATGGAACTGTTTGCAATTTCAATGGCCTCTTCTTCCGTGCGGAAGGAAATGATCGGTACAACAGGGCCAAAGACTTCCATGTCATGGGCAATATCAGCAGAAGAAGGGACATCCACCAGTACAGTCGGCTCATAAAATGCTTTGTTTCGCTTGCCGCCGACTGCGATTTTTGCGCCCTGGGCAACAGTCAGGTTTACCTGCTGCTCCACTTCTTTTGCAGCATCTTCATTAATCAGACAAGTCACCTGTGCATCTTCACAGGAAGGATCCCCGAACCTTAATCCGGATACAAGCTGAATCGTTTTTTCTGTAAATTCTTCCAGTACAGATTCATGAACCAGAAATCGTTTGCTGGCAGAGCAGACCTGCCCTGAGTTAATCATCCGGCCGGGGATGATTTCGCTGACGGCCAAGTCGATATCAGCATCCTCCATAACAATAAAGGGATCGTTTCCGCCCAGCTCCAGTGCATAAGGCGTAAGATTTTTTGCAGCTGTTTCAGCAATGATATGTCCGGTCTGTGTGCTTCCGGTAATGGTGACAAAGGCAGTGCGCGGATCTGCCACAGCCGCTTGTTTTACAGCCCCCGGAGCCGTAACACACTGGATGACACCATCGGGAATACCGGCTTCCACCAGCAGTTTTGTTACCTTCAGATTAGTCAGCGGATTTCCCGAAGGAGGCAGAACAAGAGCTGCATTTCCCATCATGAGTGCAGGCGCCACCTTCTGGCAGAACAGGTTTGAAGGGAAGTTAAAAGGGATGATACAAAGTACAACTCCCAGGGGTTCTCGGGTAATCATCTGCAGATTGCGCTCATGTCCCGGTTCGGTTCCTGCAGGGATAAAGCAGCCGTAATCATGCTTGGCTTTTTCTGCAAAAGCGCGGAAAGCAGTTGCAATGTTGGAAATTTCTGTGCGCGCCTGACTGATAGGTTTCCCATTGTCTGCTGATAAAGTTTGAATCAGATCCTCCTTATCACGTTCTACAAGTTCAATGAAACGAAAAAAGATAGAAGCACGCTCATGAATGGGTACTTTCGCCCACTTTTTCTGTCCTGCTTCTGCCGACTGCAGGGCAAGTTCCAAATCCTCTTCACAAGCCTGCGGAACCGTATCTAAAAGCGCTCCTGTTGCAGGAGAAAAAATCTGCATTGTCCTGCCGCTCACACTATCTGTCAGTTTTCCGTTTATTATCATTTTCATAAAAAATTCCTCCCGGCATTTTAGGTTTAAGAATAACAGTAAGTCTAACGCCAAAAAAAAGCCTTGTCAACAAAATTTTATTGATAAGCTTGACAAGAACCGGCCGGTCTTGTAGTATTATATACCGTAAAATATTAGTCAAAAATTATGCATACATAAGGAGAAGGTTATAATGCAGGAGAAAACAATAACAAGAGCGTTATCATTTCCAGAACGGAAAAAAATAAAAATTTCCCAAAAAGGAAAATTCAAAACAACAAGCCTGATTTCTATTGGTGTCACTCTTTTGATTTTAGCGGTATGGTTTTTTATATCAAACACAGGTATTGTGGATGCGAAGATCGTTCCTACGGTTCAATCTGTCTGGAATGCTATGGTCAATGTGAGCGTGGAAGGCTACAAAGGGCACACTTTATTAGAGCATCTGGGTTCCAGTTTCTTCCGCCTGTTTACAGCTTTTGGGCTGGCAGTACTGGCAGCAGTCCCGCTTGGCCTGCTCAGCGGGCAGAATGAAAAAGTCAGGGCGGCTTTTGAACCCATCATCGAATTTATCCGGCCTCTTCCGCCACTGGCATACTACACTGTGTTGGTTCTCTGGATGGGAATCGAAAATGAATCCAAGATCGCCCTTCTTTTCTTAGCCTGCTTTGCACCGATTTATGTGGCCTGTGTGGCAGCAGTTACCAAGATTCCGGCAGCCTATGTAAATGCTGCAACAACACTTGGCGCAAACAGCAGACAGGTTTTCTGGAAAGTTATCCTTCCCTATACTGCACCGGACATTTTTACAGGAATCCGTACAGCTATGGGGCACGGATACAGCACGCTGGTTGCAGCAGAAATGGTTGCAGCTGCTTCCGGAATCGGATGGATGGTGCTGGATGCCAGCAACTGGCTGAGAAGCGACGTGATTTTCGCAGGGATCATCATTATGGGAATCACAGGCATTCTTATTGATAAAATTCTGCGTTACGCAGAGCATAAACTGGTTCCGTGGAAGGGAATGCTATAAGCATGAAAAGAATGGAGGAAATCTATGAAATTTAAAAAATTAACAGCAGTTATTGCCGTAATTACTGTGGCAGCCCTACTGGCGGCAGGATGTGGATCAAAAGAAGAGAAAGCAGGAGACAAACCAGGGAAAACAATTATTGCAACACAAGACCTTCTCAGCACATCGGTGATAGCAAAAGGACAGGACTATTTTCAGGAAACTATGGGAGAAGGAGCTGAAATAAAACGGTTCGGCGCAGGAAGAGATATTAACAATGCACTGATGTCGGGAAGTGCAGAGTTTGGAATGCTCGGTGTATGTCCCACTGCAGTGGGTCTTACGACAGGTGCGGAATACAAGGTAATCTGGACAGAATGTCTGATCCGGGGCACAGAAGGGCTGGCAGTGAGAAAAGGAAGCGGCATTAATCGTGTAAAAGATCTGAAAGGAAAGAAAGTAGGCGTGACCGTAGCATCCAGCGGACATTACGGACTCCTCTGCGCACTGGAAGATGCAGGCATGACAGCAAAAGATATTGAACTTGTGGATCTGGATCCGGATGCCATCAACTCTGCCTGGGCGAGAGGGGACATTGATGCAGCCTACACCTGGAACCCTACTCTGATTAATTTGAAAAACCAGGATGGAACCGTTCTGCTGACAGGAGCCGATCTGGCAAAGAAGGGACATCCGACCATGAACTTTCATGTAGTGCGCACTGAATTTGCAGAGAAGAATCCGAAGGTGGTCAAGGCATATTGTGCAGCACTGGCAAAAGGCGCAGAGCTTTATGATAAGGATAAGAAACAGGCATATGATATTGTCAGCAAATATCTGGAAATGACGCCGGAACAGGCAAAGGAACAAATGACCGATGAATACGTGAAGCTGGAAGACCAGATGGAACTTCTTGATAAAGGCACAGCAGCAGAGACCATATATAATGTAGCAAAATTCTTGGAAAAAGAAGATCAGATACAGGATGGAAAAGATCTGCAGTTCTTTAAAGACGCCATTGACACCAGCTATGTAAAAGCCCTGCTGGAAGAAAGCAAGTAAAGAAAGATGGAGGAAAAGGTGGAGAAGAAAGAATTGATGACCATCCGAGATCTTTCCCTTCGCTATGAAGGGAAAGGAAATTCTCCGGATACACTGGCACTGAGCAATGTAAACCTGACCATCCGTGAAGGAGATTTCATCTGTGTCCTGGGGCCTTCAGGATGCGGCAAAAGTACGCTTTTGAATATTATGGCAGGTCTTCTGCAGGCAACATCGGGAAGCGTTGAGATGCTGGGAGAGCCGGTAACAGGTGTGGACTGGAAGCGGGCAGTCGTGTTTCAGACGCCGACCTTATATCCATGGCTGGATGTCTATAAAAATGTTGCATTTGGACCAAATCTCCGAGGCATAGATGCAAAAGAAGCAGAAGCCAGAGCAAAAGAATATCTGCAGCTGGTGGGACTGAAAGATTTTATCCATGCAAAACCTTATGAACTGTCGGGAGGAATGCGGCAGCGGGCGGCTCTGGCAAGAGCCCTGGTCAATGACCCGAAAATGATGCTTATGGATGAACCCTTTGGCGCACTGGATGCATTCACAAGAAACAGCATGCAGGATCTGATCCGAAAAATCTGGAAAGAAACGAAAAAGACAGTCTTTCTGATTACCCACGATATAGATGAGGCTCTTACGCTGGGAACAAGGATCATTGCCATGTCACCCAGACCGGGGCGGATTGTCAGGGAGGCAGAGATCGATTTTACCATGCATATGGTAGACAGTCAGGAAGATGCTCGCTATACGCCGGAATATGTAAAACTGCGCAAAGAAATTCTGCAGCTGATTGCAGAAGGGCAGGAGGGACAAATATGAGAGAGATTTTGCTAAAACCCCGGCTTCATAAATTCCACACCTTTGAAGCATTTGCCCGGGAATATGAACTCAATGAGAAAGACCTGCTCTTTACCACAGGCTATTTGTATGAACACTTTATCAAACCGCATGTTTCTAAAGCACAGGTTGTCATACAGGATGAGTATGGCGACGGAGAGCCGACAGAAGAAATGGCAGAGGCGGTGTGGCAGGCGGCAGATTATGATTCTTATGACCGTGTCATTGCAGTAGGCGGTGGGACAGTCATGGATCTGGGAAAACTTTTAACAGTAAGACGGACGGGAAGTGTTAATCAGCTGTTTTTCAAAAAGGCAGAGCTTATAAGGGAAAAAACGCTCATCGCAGTTCCCACAACCTGCGGAACAGGCTCAGAAGTGACCAGCACATCGGTAGCAATCGTAAAGGATGAAAAAGGGAACACGACCAAGCTGGGGCTTCTGTCAGAAGCGCTCATTGCAGATACGGCTTGTCTGATTCCGGAATTTCTCGCGGAACTTCCGCAGCGGCCCTTTGCAGAATCACTCATTGATGCGCTGATTCACGCAACAGAGGCATTTCTGTCACCGGGAAGAGCCACCATGACAAGCGATCTCTTTGCAAAAGGCGCCATTGAGCTGATTTTAACAGGGATGAAAAAAGTGCAGGAGACAGAAAACTTCGATTTGCGTACGCAGTACGGAGAGGAACTTCTAACAGCAGCCTGCTATGCGGGAATTGCCTTTCTGCAGGCAGGGTGCGGCACAGTCCACGGACTGTCCTACCCCCTGAGCGGAGCATATTTTGTCACCCACGGCGCATCCAACTATACCTTCTTTGAAGAAGTGCTTAAGCTGTATGACAGAGAAAACCCGGAAGGAAAGATTTGGGTGCTGAAAGAAACAATCAGCCGTATTTTCGGATGTAAAGAAGGGGAAGCCCTTCAGGTGCTGGCACAGGCAGAGGAAAAACTCATACCGCCTCGCCGCCTGAAGGATTACGGGGTGAAAAAAGAAGATCTGAAGCTTTTCACAGAATCGGTATTCCTGAATCAGAAAAGACTTGTGGATAATTCCTATGTACCATTGAATAAAGAAAAAGTGCTGGCTTTGTACGAAGCTGTGTATTAAGAAAAAGTGAGTGGTCCGGCCGGATCACTCACTTTTTCCTAGTATGCCAAAAGAGAAGCTTGTACCGGGTAGCGCCTGAACGCAGGAGAAAAAAATTGTGATTTTCATGGGATTGCGCTATACTAATAGCATAAAAGGAAAGAAACGAGAAACTGCAGGAAAAAGGGAAAAGGGAAAAGGGAGGGAAATCATGGAGCAGCTGGAACAAAAAAAGAAAAAGGGAATCCCCATTGGATATGAGGATTTTAAAGAAATCATTGATATAGATGGGTACTTTGTGGATAAAACGCTGCTGGTGAAAGAGCTTCTGGAATCCAAATCGAAAACGCTCCTCTTGACCCGGCCGCGCAGGTTCGGCAAGACACTGAACCTTTCCATGCTGCGGAGGTTCTTTGAGGATGAGCGAACGGAGGGAGGCGAGAAGATTGACAACAGCGATCTGTTCAACGGCCTTGCTATCAGCCGCTGCGGAGACGAGATCCTGCAGCACCGGCAGAAATACCCGGTAATCAGTCTGTCGCTGAAATCGGCAAAGCAGCCCAATTATGAAATGGCGTATGGATGCCTGATTGATGAGATCAT
>CAUWJW010000027.1:0-16463 GCA_963558985.1 uncultured Clostridia bacterium
GAAGAGTATCAATATAGAGCCGAAAGCACTTGCAATTGCCATTATTGCATTTGCAAATGCAGACGGCGGCACAGTAGCAATTGGAATTTCAGATAAGACACGCAGAATAGAGGGTATTGATTATGAGATGCAGAAAGTGAACGAGATTTTAAGGGTTCCATTTGATTTCTGTGTTCCTACTGTAAAAGTCGAAATAGAAAAAGTGCAATGCATAGATGATAAAGGAAGGGATAACCATGTTCTTCTTATGCATATTGAGCCCAGCATGGAAGTTCATGCAAATCAGGCCGACGAAGTGTTTATGAGAGTGGGCGACAAATCCAAAAAGCTTTCTTTTGATGAACGCATGCAGCTGATGTATGATAAAGGAGAGCGATTTTTTGAGGATAAGCCGGTTCCGGATGCAGAGATAGAGGATATTGATTTAGAATTTGTAGAAAAGTATATAAATAAAATCGGATATTCTAAGACCCCTATGGAATATTTGAGGGAGAATAAAGGGTTTGTAAAAGAAAAGAATGGCCGTGTGCAGATCAGTACGGCAGCAATCTTACTGTTTGGAAAAAATCCGCAGCTGTATTTCCCAAGGGCGCGGGTGCGTTTTATTCGCTATGAAGGAACAGAAGAATGTGTCGGTGCAGAGATGAATGTAATCAAAGATGTAATTTTTGAAGGAAACATCTTGCATATGGCTATCAATGCGATTGAATATCTGGATACACAAATTAAGGAAAAAACTTATCTCGGCAAAGATGGATTATTTGTGACAGAAGAGGAGTATCCTAAATTTGTCCGGCAGGAGATCATCGTCAATGCAATTACCCATCGTGATTACAGCATCCGTGGAACAGACATCCAGATAAAAATGTTTGATGACAGGATTGTCGTTGAGAGTCCGGGGAAATTGCCGGGACTTGTTAAAATTGAGAATATCCGGCACATGCATTTTTCCAGAAATCCTAAGATTGCAGAATTTCTGAAGGCATATAGTTTTGTAAAGGAATACGGTGAAGGTGTTGATCGTATGTGCAGAGAGATGGAAGCTGTCGGTATGCATCCACCGAAATACATGCTAAGGGCTTTTATGCTGCAGGCAACGGTTTGGAATGAAAAAGCATTGCTTGAGGAAGAAAAACACTGTTTGCCTGATAAAAAGGCACTGTTTGAGGAAGAGGACTATGGTTTGCTCGGTGCAGGGGCGGATGCTGAATCGAAAAATGCCCTCGTTAAGCTGGTTGAAGAGACTGTTAAATACATGCTAAAGAACCCTAAATAGCGCCGGATGCTATTTGCTTCGTGCAGAGGAAGATGAAGAAGAGGGTGTGCCGCATTAACGTTTTTTACTGGGGCAGGGGTACATATTGAAGCCTGATGCATTATTCTTCATAATCTTTAAGTTCCTTTTCTATCAGTTCTTCTACTGCTTCTTCAATTCTTTCATCAGCATGATCTTTGAGGGATAATGCGACAGAGAGAGCATCGGCAGTATTGTCGTGTGAAAACATTTTTGGATCATACGCCCATAATTCAAGATTTAACATTGTCTTTTCAGCAAGCGCAGTTTCGCCGGCATAGAGCATATCGGAAGCAACCAGTGGTTTATCTATATATCCTGCCCTGCGAACCGGAGTTGATAAATATTTCCCGGCTTTTTCAAATAACGTACCCCTTTTATATTTTGACTCGATTACTTTATTGACGCCGTCTTTTGTAATAAAAAACAAGTCCGTGAATTCTAACTGCTTTACAGCTCTTGATAATGTCATTGCAGTAAAGGGGGGTGTTTTCTTTTTTAGGGCAGGCAGTGCAGCAAGTTCTTCTGTTGGTTTAATCATAATACAGCGCTTATCAGCGATGTAGGCTGTACGAAAATCATAACCTCCTGCAATATACAAGGGCATAGTATTTTTCTTATTCCAAGTTTCATATTTTACCGGAAGTCCAAATATACTCTCAAGCATGGTTTACTCCTCTTTATTTAACTTAATTTATTAACTTATAGAATGTTAAAAGTTAATAAATTAAGTTAAATTTTTCCCGATTTCGTATAAAACTTTAGGCTTTGAGCAGTGCGAATTTTATAAAATCAGCGATTTTGTCCCATATTGTTATTTGGCGATGCCGCAAACCCACAACTTTTATACGAAAAGTACTAAAAAGGTGCAGCTGCGGAACTGCCGGCACTTTTCGGATTGAGCAGGTATCTTTGCGCAAGCGGCAGCCCCTAAAACGGGTATCTTTCAGCCCGCCTGCACTGTTGAAAAAATCCGGGAAAGGGATGACAAGCCTATAAAAATAAGATATAATAAAAGTCGGAAAAAACATCCAAAGAAACACAAAATAATAGAACAATTCCGAATGTGAAAGCCTAAAAATGAATATTCATGGCTGAGCATCGATGGGTAATGCCGGAAACAGCGTTGCCTCCCGAATTTGGAAAGGAATGGTGTATCAGAGTAACTCTTCTTACATCAGGAAGAGTTTTTTTTCTGGCGTAGAAATTAGCCGATGCAGGCAGACTCGCCGAAACAGAGATGCAGTATGCCTTTTTTATTACAGAAGGTTCTTTTGGCGCTTTTTTCCGTAAGCCTGCAGCGGCACTAGGGCTGTGCAGGACGGGCATCTGTATAAAAGAAGGAGGTAGAATTATGCAGACGTTTAAGCAAAGAAATCAAAGAGTTATTGTAAGTGTTGTTATGACCATTATGATGGTACTGGCGATGGTTCCGGCAATGGCATTTGCAGCCGAAGGGTACACGGGAGAAGTGTATATTACAACAGACCTTGGTTCGCCATTAGCTCAAGGAGAAAAGATAACGATGGAGGCATACGATTCAGTTACTCCATCAACTGATTATCATATTGACTGGTCTTTGGAGGGTTGTGATTCCAGTGTTGCAACTATTAGCAGACACACTGGAGAACTGACGGCAGTTGGAGGGGGCACAGGTACAGTAAAAGCTACTCTTCGGCTTGGCAAGGCAGAAGCTGGTACAGGTGGACAGACACCTTGTACAGGAGAAATTCTTGCAACGGATACAATGACTTTTTCGGTTGCGTCAAATACAGCTTATGGATTTCAGGGAATTAGTGGAAACACTGTGAAACTGGCATCTCCTTCTGAGCAGGATATCAAAGTAATTCAGCTGCCGGCAGCCAACGGAAACACCAGATATCTCAACAGCATTAATACAGCTGCAATTAAAACAGATGCGACAGGTAAATACTATCAGTTTGGCTACCAGCTCAGTGCAGGTTTCAACAGATTTGATGAAAACACTTTTAACGGTTATGCAGACCAGATTAAGGTATACCATGCTGATGCAGCGAAACCGGATCAGATTGGAGAAGTTGCTGCAGGCGTAAATTTTGACAGGTTTGAAAACGGTGTTGCTTATATCAATTTTGATAAAGCAAGCATCCCGGCAGGAAATTATATCCTTCGCTTCGGACCGAATGTGTGCGGCAACAATCCTGCCAAGAAACTGGGAATTAATGTAGACTTCATGTTTACAATTAAGTAAGAGAGAAACGAGAAGATGTCAAGTAAAAATATAAAAGGCTTTCAGTGGAAGCGTATCATCTTTTTCTTTCTAGGGCTGCTTTTTATGGTAGCCCTTATTCCAGAAATTGCAAATGCAGCTATGTCTGGAAACGGTACAGTGGAAGCTCCTTTTACTGCTGATAAAATGCCTGCTATTAAAATTTTTCAGTGCAACGCACAAGGAGAGAAAATTAGTGGAGAACTTGGTGGGGATTTAAACGGTGATGATCTGATAGATGCCAATGATATAAAATCAGAAGGTGATATTACACTTCCTATTGGTTGCAAGGAAAAGATATACCTGCTGGTAGAATATGAAAATGGAGAAACTGTGAAAGCCGGACAGTATGTGTTTAACAGCGCATCTCAAAAAAATATTGAGATTAGTAACTATACGGTGAAAGCAGCAAGAAATATAAAGATAAATGGCAAAAAAATTACTAGACCATTACCAGCAAACTATTCTTTGGGTATTATTGAATTGGATGTGTCAGAGTATACCAATGCTCAGAGCGGGGTTACTGAACAGATAGTTATATACCCAAATGAAGCATCGACTGCGCTCGTGCCACCTATGGTTACTCCTTGGAAAAATTGTGTAACTTTGAAATTCGAGCAGGATATTCTAATAAATAATTTGAATGCTTGGACAGAGGGAGCAGCAGAGCTTGGCGCTACCGGATATGTGGGAGAGAATTTTACATGGGGGGGGATCGGACCTGACCCTTGGAATACAACGGAAACAGGCTATACAATTATGGTAGAATCCTCAAATGATGCGGTGGTTGCTGATGATGAGATTAAAGTGGAACTGGTAAAGCCACAGATAAAGGAACATAGGATTATTGCCCCCATGAAGAAAGGCGGGAAAACGGAACTGACAGTCGTCCTGACTACAAAAGAAGGCAAAGTATTCCGAAGTAAGCCTATGCCGGTAACTGTGGAAAGCCATCGCCAGGACTACAACACCGGCTTCATCTATAATATCCTGCCCATAGGCATAGAAGCCAGCCTGGCAGACAAGTACCAGATCTACCCGTCCACTGTGGATCAGAGTGTGAAGTGGACTTCTTCAGACCCTTCTGTAATCAGTGTGGACACAGACGGGAACCTGAATGTTCTTTCTGCAGGGAAAGCCACCATCACTGCCACATCCAACTATGACCCGTCCATCGTTATGACGTGGGATCTCATTGCAGACAGGCCGGAGCTGTACTTAGATGGGAAGAAACTGACAGAAGATACAGTCCTCATTGACGGTGAGAAAACCTCAGGCGAGCTGACGGTCTGCTATTCCACAAGACCGGATGACCCGCTCACCTGGCTGCAGCATTTCAGCAGCAATACAGATGTGGCAACCTATGCATCCACATACGGCGATACGCTGAATTTCCACAAAAACGGAACCGTGGATGTGTACCTTTATGACAGAACAACCGGAAATGAAGAAAATATAACTTATCTGGTAGGCCATATCACCTTTAAGGTTACCGGCAAGGCAGAAGATGCAAGGGAAAGCAGCTGGACCGCTCTGACAGACGCGCAGATTTTTGATGGGAATCTCAATGCGACCCAGTATGCCTACCACCAGCTGACCAGCCACCCGGTAGAGAGCAACACGCTCAACAAAGCATGGTTCCAGAACCAGATTACCAACCGGATTCCGGCAGATGAAGCAGTGTTTACCTTCCGGCTGGGGAACAGAAATCCGGATCCAAACCTCAATGAGGCGAAATACTTAAGCAGCCTGTACGACAAAGTCACCATCCGCAAGGTGGAAGACGGCAGACTGGGCGCAGTAGTCGCATCCTGCAATCAGGGGTACACCGTTGAGAACGTGAAGACAGAATACGGCACCAGTGGACAGGGAACCGGCGTTAAAGAAGTCATCCCGACTATCAAAGTAGACAAAGGCATCCTGGAACGGGGAAAGGACTACGCACTGGTCATTGACCGGAGAGCAGAAGCACCGTGCGGTGCAGACCTGCTTATGGATGCAGACTACCGGTTCACGACAGTAGGACCTGCCAAGACCGTCCACCTGGACAAGACAGAAGCAGTCCTCAAACCGGGCGAAAGCCTCACCCTGACAGCCACCATGAACAAAGATGAAAAGGTAGAAGCAGATGACAGCATTGTCTGGAAATCTTCCGCCCCGGCCATCGCAGAAGTGGATCAGCAGGGCAAAGTGACAGCCAAAGCACCGGGAAAAGCAGACATCATCGCAGAAGCCAGGTACGGCAAAGTCAAAGCAGTCTGCAAACTGACCGTAGAGCCGATCAAAGCAACAGGCGTTGCAGTAAATGCAAAGAGCTTTACCCTGACAAAAGGGCAGAGCAGACAGCTTACCGCCACAGTCAGTCCGGAAAACGCAAGCTACAAAACCGTCACCTGGACCAGCTCCAACAAGAAAGCAGCCCGTGTTGACGAAAAAGGCAAAGTGACCGCCGTATCCGCAGGAAATGCAACCGTAACAGCAAAGACCAAAGACGGAAAATACGCAAAAGTCACAGTAAAAGTAAGACCGAAAAACACAAGCTTCCGCCTCTACGGCAAACGCAAAGAAGCAGTAGTGAAGTACAACAGCGTACCGGGCGCAGACGGTTACCGCATTTACTATGCAAAGACCAAAAACGGCAAATACAAGATCGCAGACACAAGAACGCCAAAAGAGGAAAAACGCTTCAGCCACAAGAAGCTGAAAGCAAAACGAACCTACTACTACAAAATGAGAACTTATGAAGTAGTCAAAGGCAAGCGAATCTACAGCGAACTTTCACAGCCAAAGAAAGTGCGCACAAAATAAAATACCCGAAAAAACAAAGCAGAAAGGCCGCAGCACAAAACTGACGGCCTTTCTTAAAAACAGAGGATCATGCAAATGAGTACATACGAAAACAGAAAAACACTGCCCCGCCGGATTACAGCAGCCCTTCTGATTCTGATGATGGTGCTTGCCCTGATGCCGGCAGACAGCACCTATGCAGCGGCAGACAGCAGCTATGGCTTTCAGCCGGAAGGCGCAGACAACACACAAAACAGCATGATGATGCTGGACGTCTGCGGCATAGAATCTTTTTCCAAACTGCAGCAGACAGCAGATGCCTACATCAACCAAGTCAAAGGCACCATTGACGGGACAAAAAGCTACAAAACAGACGCAGCCCCGGGCAAAGAAGGCATTTATTTTTCCTTCACCATGTCTGCAGGAATGAACAACTTCCAGGAAACCTGGTTCAGGCAGAAGAACATGGACCAGATTAAAATTTACGACAAGAGCGGACAGAAAATCCTCGCCGAATACAACAACGGAAACGGAGACCTGGAATTCTGGGGCTCCCGCAAATCTGAGGATATCAATAACCACGGCTCCCAGAAAACCGTTGCCCTGTATATCGGCGTAAGACAGGGACTGCTGGGAACCGGAGAATACCTCATCCGATTCGGCAGAGGCATCTGCGGAAACAATGCAGACAAGATTCTGGGCAAAAATATCGACTTCCGCTTCAAAATCAAAGCAGCGCCGCCTCTTGCAGAAATGATTGCACAGGCGCAGGACTTCCTGAACACAGCAGAAACAGGAGGCCTCATTCATGACAGCGAGCCGGGGAAATACCCGCAGGCAGCAGTAAAAAACCTGAAAAAAGCCATCGAAAAAGCTGAAACTGTCAATGGCGGCAGCGCAGGAACTGCGCAAAAAGAGCAGGCAGCAGAGGAGCTGTACGATGCACTGGAAGCCTTCAAAGACTCCATGAACTTTACCATTGAAAACATCGCCATAGCAGGCATTGAAAGCCAGATTAACGTAGGAGATACAGGCATTGCCTCAGCGCAGGTAACCGTAAAACCTGATGATGCCCGCTACAAACAGGTAGTCTGGTCTGCACTGAAATACAGCCCGGGAGACAGCAGCGGACCTGCATCAGAAACCCCGGCAGAAAACCTCATCATCGGCGCAGGAAGCGGCAGCTGGAACGCCCTGTACAGCGGCACCGTCTGGATCAAAGCAGCTTCCCTGCGAAATCCGAAGGAATACACCTGCAAGAAAGTAGAAATCAGGACAGAACCCGGAGTTCTTGCAGTCAACCTGCCGGACAAAGGCACAAGACTGGAAACCCAAGTCAGCAAAGCAGCTGCTCAGACAGGCAGCAGCCCGGCTTCCATAACAGCCCTGAAAGTCTTCACAACAGGAGACGGCAGCCTGACGGCAGCAGATATCCGCTACATCAAAGAAAAAATGACCGGACTGTCATCCCTGAACCTGAAAAACGCTCGCCTGCAGCAATTAGAACAGGATGCCTTCAGAGCGTGCAGGAACCTGACAGCAGTAGAACTCCCCGACAGCCTGACCGCCATCGGCCAGAGAGCCTTCTACAACTGCAGCAATCTGAAAAAACTGGAAATCCCGGCAGGCGTAACCAGCCTGGGCGGCAGCGCCTTTGCAGGATGCACCGCACTGGAAAGCACCATGGTGATTCATGCCGTTTATCCGCCTTCTTATGCCACTACAGGGAGCGCAGGAGATGTCTTTGACGGCACACAAGGAGATACACCGGCAAGCGTAACAGCCTTCAGAGTGCCTTACAGCTGCAAGGAAGACTACAAATCCAAACAGGGGTGGAGAGCCTTCTCCATTACAGAAGGAGAGCGGCAGCCCTTGGAAGTCAGCTTCTCAAGAAGCGGAACACTGGCGCAGAGCGCACAGGCAGCACTGCAAAAGCGGGGACTTAGCGACAGCGACATTACAGACCTGACCATCACCAGCCCGGAAGGCGTACAGATGGCACGCTCCGAGGATGTGACAAACTATCTGCAGACACACTTCCTCTATGCAACCTCCATAGACCTGTCAGGAACTGCCTTTGAAGACAACAAGTGCAACTCCAACACCTTTAAAGAACGCATCAGCCTGAAATACATCGAACTTCCCGAAAGCACCACAACCATCGGCGGAACCTGCTTCTACGGGTGCAAGAACCTGAGACAGATCAGACTTCCCGAGGCCCTTGGAAATATAGGGAGCGGCGCATTCGGCGGATGTGACAAAGCAGGCAGCAGCGTCATTTCAGGAGCCGTGAAACCGCCGTCCTATGACGGACAAGTCTTCCCGGACTGCACCAAAAACATCATCGCTCCGCCGCAGAGCATCGCAGCATACCAGAAGGCCGTGGGATGGCGCAATTACAAAATCCTCTCCCAGGTCTCCCTGTCCCTCAGCGCAAAGAGCATGGTGCTGAAACCTACAGAGAAAAAGAACCTGACAGCCACTGTCAAAGTGTACAATCACAACAACGACACCGTAACCTGGTCATCAAGCAACACAAGAGTGGCCAAAGTCAGCCCGGAACGAGGGAAAACCACAACAGTGGCAGCCGTAAAGCCGGGAACTGCAGTCATCACCGCCAAAGCAGCCAGCGGACATGTGAAAGCAGCATGCACCGTAACCGTAGGCACCCTGCCTGCACCGGCAGCAAAGGCAGTATCTGCAGGATACAACAAAGCAAAAATATCCTGGGGAAAAGTAAGCAATGCACAAGGGTACATCATTTACCGCTCCACAAAGAAAAACAGCGGATATGTGCAGAAACGGACACTGCAAGCCTCTGCAAGAAGCTACACAGATACCGGACTGAGCACAGGAAAGACCTACTACTACCGGGTAAGAGCCTACAAAGATGAAGGCAATACCCGCCACCTTGGAGCCTACAGCCGCATCCTCAGCGTCAGACCGGCCGTTTCCGCACCGGCAGGCGTGAAAGCAAAGCAGGGCGGCAAACAAAAGGCAGCCATCAGCTGGAAGAAAGCCAAAGGCGCAAACGGCTACACCGTCTACCAGTCAGCAAAACAAAAGAGCGGATTTAAAGCGGCACGAACCATAAACAGCACAAAATTCACCACAAAGAAGCTCAAAAAAGGAAAGCGCTATTACTTTAAAGTTCGTGCTTACAGCAAAGTCGGAGGAAAGAAGGTTTACGGAGCCTATTCCAAAACCGTGTCATATAAGGTAAAATAATAAACGGAGTAACTATGAAACTATATATATGTGTAGATGACACAGACGATTTAACAAAAAGCACAAGCACCGGAAAGATTGCAGACCTCATCGGCAAGAAGCTGACGGAGATGGGAGGAACGCTGGAGCTGGGGATTACCCGGCACCAGCTGCTCCTGCACAAAGACATCGATTATACATCCCACAACAGCTCCATGTGTATGGTCCTTGAGATAGAAGGTGTGGAAATGGAAACAATCAAACAGACAGCCGAACAAATCCTGAAAGAAAATATGGCACAGAGCGCAGACCCGGGTCTGTGCTTCTGCAGACTGGACCGCCTCAAAGAACCGGAGCGCCTCATCGCCTACGGCAAACGGGCGCAGAAGGAAGTCATAGGAAAACAAGAAGCCTATGACCTGGCACAAGAAATCGGCGGCACCATTCTGCAGGAGTACGGCGGCACAGGATGCGGCATCATCGGCGCACTGGCAGGCGTGGGACTTCGCCTTTCCGGAAACGACGGCGTCTTTCGGGGCGGCAAAGACGGAAAATTTGACGGACAGACCTATACCGCAGGAGAGTGGAGAAAGCTTACCGGAATCGAGCAGTTTGCAGATTTTCACGACGGCCACATCATCCCCGATGACCGGAAAATCACAGTCAAGAAGCAGCTAAAGACCACACTCATGGACCACAAGATCACCTTAGTGGCAGCACAGCAAGAGACAGGCTACAAAGCCTGCAGCAAAAAAGATTTGTATCAGGGGGACAAGCGGATGACCGGATGGACCACATCCTGCGCCCTGTTTGAACAGGACAACGATACAGAAGAATGCTACGATGAGAGTGAAAACGCATGTTACAACTGTCTCTACAGACGGTGGACAGAAGAAGGATATTGTTGCGTAAAGCAGGAGCAGAAATAAGGATGGAGCAGACGGAAACCCTCAGACATACAAACAGAAAAAAAAGCAGTGAACGGATCAAAGCAGCCATCCTGATAATCCTGCCGGTGCTGTTTTTCATCGGCACCATCTGCATCGGCAGATACAGCATCCACCCTCTTACAGTAGGTAAATGCTTTGCAGAAGCAATAACAGGCATGGACCTGGGCGTACCGGAAAGCGCCTTTGCTGTTGTAATGAACCTGCGCCTTCCAAGAGCCTTTCAGGGACTCATGGTGGGCGCATCCCTTGCAGTAAGCGGCGCCTGCTTTCAGAGCCTCTTTCGCAACCCGCTTGTTTCCAGCGGCATGCTGGGCGTATCAAACGGCGCAGGCTTCGGAGCAGCCCTTTCCATCCTGCTTTTTCAAAACATGCTCCTGACCTCTGCCTTCTCCTTTTTCTTCGGCGTTCTGGCAGTAATCCTGTCCTATCTGGTAGGAAAGGTCAGCGGAGGCAGCTCTGCCATAACACTGGTTCTGGGAGGAACCATTGTGCAGTCCATTTTTTCCGCCCTCCTGTCCCTCATCAAATATGTGGCAGACCCTTACAGCCAGCTGCCGCAGATTACCTTCTGGCTCATGGGAAGCCTGGCTTCCACCAAAACCGAAGAACTGCTTTTTTCCGTGATCCCCATGGCAATAGGACTCATCGGCATGCTGCTGTTCCGGTGGCGGCTCAACGTCTTGTCTATGGGAGACCGGGAAGCAAAGACCCTGGGGATTCATGTGGGCCTGAACAAAGGAATGGTCATCGGCTTTGCCACACTGGCCACTGCAGGCGCTGTCTGCATCAGCGGCGTTATCGGATGGGTAGGCCTTGTAGTGCCCCACATGTGCCGCATGCTCATCGGCAGTGACAACAAATGGCTCATTCCTGCATCCATCTCTGTAGGAGCCTGCTTCATGATCTTTGTAGATACCATATGCAGGACCCTTACAGGAGCCGAAATTCCGGTAGGGATTGTCACTGCCATTGTCGGCGGTCCGTTCTTCATCTATCTTCTGAAAAAAACCAAAGGGGGCAAATGGTAGCGTATGGCACTGATTGAAGTACAAAAGGCCGCTTTCAGCTATGACGCAAAGCGGACGATTTTTGAAAATGTGGATCTTTCTCTAAACAAGGGAGAGGTTCTGTGCCTGGTCGGCCCCAACGGATGCGGCAAATCCACCCTCATTGACTGCATCCTGGGGCTGAGCAGACTGAAAAAAGGGCGGATCCTTGTAGACGGAAGAGATCTGTCAGCACTGAAACCAAAAGAATTTGCCAAGTATGTGGCATATGTGCCCCAGGGGCACAAAACGACCTTTGCCTATACGGTTCTGGACGTGGTAACCATGGGCAGAACCTATGCGGCAAGAACCTTTTCGCCCCCCGGCGAAAAGGAGAGGGAAACTGCCCGGCAGGCACTGAAACAAGTGGGGCTTTCCGGGTTTGAGCAAAGAGAATATACCAGGCTGTCCGGCGGAGAGCTGCAGCTTGTCATGATAGCAAGAGCCATTGCCCAGCAGGCCAAAGTCCTGATTATGGATGAGCCCACTGCCCATCTGGACTTTACCCACGAGCTGACAGTCATGGAAATTATCGTAAAACTGGTAAAAGAACAAAACCTTTCCATCCTTATGGCAACGCACTTCCTCAATCAGGCCTACTACCTGGAAAACGAAGGCGTTCCCACAAGAGTTGCGCTGATTCACGGTACCGGCTTTGACCGAGTGGGAGCACCTTCAGAGGTACTGACCACAGAAGCGCTGGAAAAGAATTTTAATATTGCAGCAGAGATTGCAAAAGACGGAAGCGGCCGGCGGAAATATATTCTGCCGCTGCACAACAAGAGGTGATTATGAGAAATACATGGAAAAAAAGGAGATTCCTCGCCCTGCTTCTGGCCCTGCTTCTGACCGCCGGCCTCCTTGCAGGCTGCGGCGGTGCATCGCAGGGGGAAGGCGAAACAAAGACCGTAACCGACTGCATGGGGAGAAAAGTGGAAATCCCGCAGCAGCCGCAGCGTGTTGCCTGCCTGTATGCTGCAGCAGCCCACATGATGGCTATGCTGGATGAACAGGACCGGATTGCAGGATGTCCAAACGGCGTCAAATCCGATGTCCTCATGCAGATGAAAGCGCCTGACATCGGAAAGACCGCCACGCCGCATCAGGAAGGCTCCATCAACGCAGAAGAAATGCTGCGCATTGATGCAGACCTTGCCATGGTGGGATACTCCCTTGCAAACAGCGGAGGCGAACTGGAAAAGCTGGACAAAATGGGAATCCCCTATGTAGTCGTGGACTATACAGGTATAGAAGAACTGCGGGAAGCCATCCGTGTGGCAGGCGCAGTCTTTGACAAAGAAGAACAGGCAGCAGACTATCTTGCCTTCTTTGATGAGACACTGGACATGGTGGACCGGAAACTGAAAAACGTAAAGAAAAAGGAGCGTCCGTTTGTTTACCATTCTGTAAATGAGGCCACCAGAACAGATCCGCAGGGAACCATCTGCAGCGAAATTATGGAGCGGGCAAAGGTCATCGACCTTTCCGTACACAAGGGGCTGACAGGAACAGACAAAAATGCCTATGTTACACTAGAAGAGCTGTACAAATGGAATCCGCAGGCAATCATCACCAATGAATATTCTGTGACAGACTACATACTCACAGATTCCAAGTGGGAAGGACTGCAGGCAGTCAAAGAAAAAAAGGTGTACACCCTCCCGGTAGGCGCTACCAGATGGTGCCACCCGGGCTCAATGGAAGCCCACATGGGCGTCTTGGCTGTTGCACAGCAGTTCTATCCCGAGAAGTTCAAAGATCTGGACATGGGAGCCTATACAGCAGACTATTACAAGAAGTACTTTAATCTGGAGTTGGACAAGAAAACCGTCAGAAAAATCCTTTCAGGCAAAGGGATGCGGGCATCCAATTCACCGGAGTAAGGGAGGAATCGAGCATGGAAAAAGAAAAGCAGTCCCTTGCTGCTGAAATGCAGAAGGCGGCACTGGCCATTGTCAGGGAATTAAAAAAAGTCATCGTAGGAAAGGATGAGGTGATTCGTAAGGTTCTGATGGTGATTCTTGCAGGGGGGCATATCCTGCTGGAAGACGTTCCCGGCGTGGGAAAAACAACGCTGGCCCTTGGATTTTCCAAGGTGATGAACCTGGATTACCGCCGGATGCAGTTTACGCCCGATACAATGGCAAGCGACATCACAGGATTCAGCGTCTATAACAAGGAGACCGGAAATCTGGAATACAAGCCGGGCGCAGCGCTGTGCAACCTGTTTCTTGCAGATGAAATCAACCGTACATCCGCCAAGACCCAGGCAGCCCTGCTGGAAGTCATGGAAGAAGGCGGCATGACCGTGGACGGCGTGACCCATAAGACGCCGGAGCCTTTTGTGTGCATCGCAACCCAGAACCCGCTGGGAAGCGCAGGAACACAGAAGCTTCCCGACTCACAGCTGGACCGGTTTATGGCAAAGCTGTCTATGGGGTATCCGGATCTGCAAAGCCAGGTGAACATTATCAAACAGAGACAGGCAAAAGAGCCTATGGATACCGTCAGACCATTAGTTGGCGCAGGCCATATCAAAGCAATGAAAACAGCAGTCCGGCAGGTTCGGATGGAAGATGAGATTATTGCATACGCCGCAACGCTCTGTGAGAAGACACGTTCTGCCCAGTCTGTGGAGCAGGGCGCCAGTCCCCGGGCAGTTCTGGCTCTGGTGCAGATGGCAAAGGCTCATGCCCTCATAGAAGGACGAGACTACACCATCCCGCGGGATGTGAAAGAAGTCTTTGTTGATGTATGCGCCCACAGACTCATTCTGACAGCAAGAGCAAAGATCCGCAAAGAGACAGAAGAACATGTGCTGGAGGAGATCCTCAAAGAAGTCAAAGCACCGGCTGTGCTGGAAAGAAAGGCGAAATAATGCTGCGGAACCGAGTTTTTTATATCATGCTGGTGCTTCTTATGACAGGGGTGTATCTATTCACCAACACCTGGTATACCCTGACCATGCTGCTGCTGTGCTTCGTCCTGCCGCTTTTGTCTCTGGGACTGATGCTTCTTTCAAGAAGAGGCCTTGTCATACGCCTTCGAGTGCCGGGCACTGCACACAAAGACGAAGCAGTCCTTACTTACGAGCTGGAAAACACCGTATTTTTTCCGGTTGCCCGTGTCAGCTTCCGGGTCAGAGCAGAGAACCAGATGACAGGCAGGAGACGGATCCGGAAGGTCAACGCTACCGTACCGGGGCGGACAACCGTGAAAGCAGAGCTTTCCTTCATAAAGAGTACTGTCGGTACGGTTATCTTTGAAACCGAAAAAATCCGGGTGTTTGATGCATTCGGGCTGTTTGCCGTTCCAAAGGCGAGTCTTCCTGCGCAAAGCTGTGTGGTGTATCCGCAGATGCGGCCCGTTCATGTGTACATGGAGCGTCCTGTCGAAACGACAGGAGAGGGAAGCCGCTATGCGCCGGAACGGCCGGGGTGGGATGTGAGCGAGATTTTCGCTATGCGGGAATATGTGCCAGGAGATGAGGTGCGCAAGATTCACTGGAAGCTTTCATCCAAACTGGATAAAATGATGGTAAGAGATTTCAGTCTGCCTCTGAGCTACTCCGTTTTTCTTCTCATGGAGCTGACAGCGGGAACCGAGCGGATTATTGATGCAGTGGCGGAGCTGTATCTGTCCATGTCCCGGGCCCTTCTGGAAAACGGAATCAATCACAATCTGGCGTGGTATGACGGCGGCGGGGGCATCTTTCATGTGCGGGAGCTGAATGATTTTGAAAATCTGGACATGGCGTCAGCAGAAGTGCTTGCGTCCTATGTTTCTGAGCAAAAGGGAATTGCGCTGGAATATTACATGGCAGGGGGATTTGAAAACCAGAAGAATATTCTGGTCTATATCACCTCAAGTCCCGACAGCGGGAAGCTGGCTGAGGCGGCAGTGTCTCAGGTGATTAAGACGATTTATGTATATGAGGATGAGCAGGAAAAGGAGCGGGAAATGGCTGCGGCTGTCACAGATATGATCGCTGTTTCGGCGGCGGAAGCAGCAGAAGGCATCCCGGAAATTATGGTATAGGATATGATAGTAACAAAGAAGGAACAACTTCAGACAGAAATGGATCTGGTGCAGGTGCAGGGAGAAGGGATGCAGCATCCGGGAAGACGGATTGCCTTTGAACTGATTTTGGCTGCAGCCCTGTCCATCGGATGCTGGTACACCTACTTTTCCATGTTTCCAAACCCCATGGACCCTCTGGTGTGCGGCATTCTGGTAAGCATCATTCCGGTAGGGCTCTACCTGCTGTGCTGGAACCCTTTCCTGGGAAGGTTTCTGGTCTTTTATGTATTTCTGCTGACTGCCGTTTTTTTCATGCTTGCGTATGAGGCGGTGTGGAACGGTCTGCTGGTCATGGCCAATATTGTCATTGAGTCGGTGAACCAGCAGATGAACACCGGCTGGATTCCCTTTGCGGTAACAGGAGATACGGTGGACTGGGGAAGAGATGTCTTCATGGCTATGATTCCTGTATTTCTGCTGGCCTCTATGGGAATCGCCCACAGCATTTATCATAAGGAGCCGCTTTTGGGGTTCACGCTTACCGGTCTTCCGGTACTTCTTGGACTCTGCCTGAAAGCAGAGCCTTCTGTGTGGCTGCTGCTTCTGCTGTTTCTCAGCTGGACCGGACTGATGGTGCTTTCGGCAGTTGCAAGAAATACCGGCAGGAGAAAAAACAGCCCCATTTACATACACAGCAGGAAGAATTCGTCCCTCCCCTATTTGTTTCTGGGGGTGACTCTGGTGCTGCTTGTGGGATATGTGCTGATTTTTTCCGGAGAAGATTACAGACCGCCCCAAAGTGTAGAAGAAGCGAAGGAAGCGGTGATTGCAGCAGAAGAGCATCTGCGCTACGATAAACTGCGGGGAGAAGAGACCGACCGGCTGACAAGCGGGGATCTGACAAAGACGCA
>CAUWJW010000028.1:0-16399 GCA_963558985.1 uncultured Clostridia bacterium
AGAAGCTGGCGGAACTGGGGGCGGATTCGATCTGTATCAAAGATATGGCGGGGCTGCTGATGCCTTATGAGGCGGATAAGCTGGTGCGTGCACTGAAAAAGGCGGTATCTGTGCCGATTCAGCTTCACTCTCACTGCACTAGCGGAGCAGCCGTTATGAGTTACCTGAAGGCAGTGGAGGCAGGATGTGACGGAATTGATACTGCGATTTCACCGCTGGCCATGGGAACCAGCCAGCCTGCAACAGAGGTGATGTACAAGACCCTGGCGGAAGGACAGCGGCAGGGAAGGCTGCGGGAAGATAAACTGATGGAAGTTATGGAGTATTTCCGTGAATTTCGCATCCGTGCAGAAGCTGCGGGGACAATTCGCATGGATGTGATGCGGCTGGATGTGGAAACTCTGCGCTATCAGATTCCCGGCGGCATGCTGTCCAATCTGTATATGCAGATGAAAGAGCAGAATGCGCAGGACCGTTTTCGCGAGGTGCTGGAAGAAATTCCAAAAGTCAGAGAAGAACTGGGGGAACCGCCGCTGGTTACGCCGTCTTCACAGATTGTAGGAACGCAGGCTGTGTTTAACGTTCTTGCAGGGGAGCGGTACAAAATGATGAGCAGGCAGACCAAAGCAATGCTCAGAGGAGAATATGGGAAAACCGCAAAGCCCTTCGATCTTAAGCTGCAGAAAAAGGCGGCGGGTCAAAATGAAATTCTTACCTGCAGACCGGCAGACCGGTTAAAGCCGGAACTGCAGGATGCTGCAGCAAAGCAGATCCCGGGAGTAAAGACAGAAGAAGATCTTTTGTCCTATATTTTATTTCCTCAGACAGCGGAATCTTTTTTCAAACAGAGGGAACAGTAAAAACAGGCTACAGCTTCATATTTCTTGGCGGAACGACGCAGGAAAATACAATCTGCGTCTCCGTCTTTCCAAAAGACTGCAGGATTCCAATGAACTCATTCAGTTTGGAAGGGGTGGGAAAGCATACTTTTAAAAGCATGGAGTAAACGCCTGCGACATGGTAACATTCTAAAACACAGGATTTGGAGTTGACAAAGGTGTTAAAAGACGCCCGCATGTCAGGCTCCACCGTCAGTTCAATAAAAGCTGTAATGGGCTGCCCCAGTTTTTCATAATTTAAAATTGTGCTGTATCCGCAAATATACCCTTCTTCTTCCAGATGCTCAATCCGGGCACTTACTGCCGGTGCCGAAAGATGCACCTGCTCCGACAGCCGCTTTAACGGAATTCGGGAATTACGGCTCAATGCATTAATAATCTGTCTGTCAATATCGTCAAGTGTATGCATAAAGTCTCCTTACCTATAAAAAAACTACATTAATTATAGCATCAATAGGGAAAATGTAAAATAAATCTTCATAAATTCCAAAGGAAGCTGTGATTTGTGCTTTTTTATTTGTACAGATGATGATATAATATTAAGTTGAAATAGTAAAGGCTACAAAAGCTTGAAAATACAGAGAAACAGGAGTTAAATATGTTTGATAAACTGGATTTCATTTCAGAAAAATATGAAGAACTTTCACAGAAGGTTTCTGATCCGGAGATTATTAACAATCAGCCGGTATGGCAGAAGTATGTGAAGGAAATGGGCGAGATGGAACCCATTGTAAAGAAATATAAAGAATACAGGAAAGCAAAGGAAGAGCTGGCCGGTGCAAAGGAAATGCTGGAGGAAGGCGATGAGGAAATGCGTGAGCTGGCCAAGATGGAGATCAGCGACTTGGAAGAGACCATCGCACAGCAGGAGGAAGATCTGAAAGTTCTGCTGCTTCCAAAGGACCCTAACGATGACAAGAACGTTATCCTGGAAGTCCGTGCAGGAACTGGCGGTGATGAAGCGGCGCTTTTCGGCAGTGACCTTCTTAGAATGTACACAAGATATGCCGAGCGCAAGGGCTGGAAGACAGAGCTGATGGAAGTCAATGACACCGGTCTTGGCGGCATCAAAGAGGCTGTTATGCTCATTAAAGGAAAGGGCGCATATTCCAGACTGAAATATGAAAGCGGAGCGCACCGTGTGCAGCGTGTGCCGGAAACAGAATCCAGCGGACGTGTTCACACTTCTGCGGCAACTGTAGCAGTGCTGCCGGAGGTAGATGATGTAGAGGTGGAACTGAATCCGAATGATGTGCGGGTAGATGTGTACCGTGCATCCGGAAACGGAGGTCAGTGCGTTAATACGACAGACTCTGCAGTGCGTCTGACGCATGAACCGACAGGCCTTGTGGTTACCTGCCAGGATGAAAAATCCCAGATCAAGAACAAGGACAAAGCGTTCAAGGTGCTGAAATCCAGACTGTATGACCTGAAGATGCAGGAGCAGAATGATGAAATTTCAGCCCAGAGAAAGAGTCAGGTAGGAAGCGGTGACAGAAGTGAACGGATTCGGACCTACAACTTCCCGCAGGGGCGTGTTTCTGAACACAGAACCGGAGTGACTCTATATAAATTGGATTATATCTTAGATGGAGACCTGGATGAGATCATAGACGGACTGATCACCAGTGACCAGGCGGAAAAGATGAAGAACTTCTAATGGATACGAAAATATTAACGGAAAAAGAAATAAAAGAAGCAGCTGAGATTTTAAGCAGCGGCGGGCTGGTGGCCTTTCCCACTGAGACTGTATACGGGCTGGGCGCCAATGCGCTCGACCCGGAAGCCGTGGCAAAGGTGTATGAGGCAAAAGGAAGACCGAGCGACAACCCTATGATCGTGCATATCTGCAGAGCCAGCGACATTGGACAGCTGACACCTCGTCTCAGTCCGGATATTGTAGCCTTGATTGAAAATTTCTGGCCGGGACCGCTTACTTTAGTGGTAAAGCGGAAAAAGACTGTACCTGACCGGACAACGGGAGGACTGGATACAGTAGGCGTCCGTATGCCTGACAGCAAGATTGCTCTGGATCTGATCAACTGGGCAGGATGTCCTGTAGCAGCGCCGAGTGCCAACCTTTCCGGAAAGCCGAGCCCTACCAGAGCAGAAGATGTAATAGAAGATCTGAACGGAAAAGTAGATGCTATTCTCAAGGGACCTGACTGCCGTGTAGGGATTGAGTCTACCGTTCTTGATGTGAGCGGTGATACCCCTACGATACTCAGACCCGGGATCATCACAGCAGAAAACATAGAGGCTGCAATCGGCAAGAAAGTTGCAGTGGATCCGGCGCTTTATATCAACCGTCCGCGAGATGTAAGCGGAGATGACTACAAACCGAAATCTCCGGGCATGAAATATCGCCATTATGCGCCAAAGGCAGAAATGACGGTTATTGAAGGAAGCCGGGACAACGTAAAGGCAGAGATTGAGCGGCTCAAAATGCTAAATGAACGTATCGGCAACAAAGTCGGCGTGATTCTCTTTGAAGAAAAAGCGTTTATTGAGGCAGCGCACGATTTCTTTGCAAAACTTCGGGACCTGGACCGCCAGGAGGTGGACCTGATCCTTGCGGGAGCACTGAGCGATACAGACGGCGTAGGATTTGCGGTTATGAACAGAATGCTCAAATCAGCAGGATATAATATTGTAAGAGTATAAAGGAGATAAGGCGATGAAAATAGCAGTTGCCAGCGATCACGGCGGATACCGTCTGAAGGAAGAAATAAAGAAGTATCTGGAGAGCAGAGACATACAGGTTCTGGATCTGGGAACAGACTCTGAGGAATCTGTAGACTATCCTGAGTTTGGATTTGCCTGCGGTCAGGCTGTAGCAGAGGGTCGGGCAGACAGAGGGATTGTATGCTGCGGAACGGGCATTGGAATCTCCATTGCAGCCAACAAAGTGAAAGGAATCCGCTGCGCTTTGTGTACAGATGTGAATCTGGCAGAAATGACAAGAAAGCATAATGATTCCAACATACTGGCTATGGGAGGCCGAACGACAGATACGAAAACGGCGCTTGAAATCACAAGAGTCTGGCTGGATACAGCCTTTGAAGGCGGAAGACATCAGCGCCGCATTGATATGCTGGATCATTATGACATGCGGGAGCATACCAGATAAAATCGTAACAACGCAAGCAGGCAACAGGGAGGTAAACAATGGGTAATGTATATGTATTTGACCATCCGTTAATTCAGCACAAAACAGCAATGCTCCGGAAAGAGGAAACCAGTGTAAAGGATTTCCGGGAGCTTGTGCGGGAGATTTCCATGCTGATGGGCTATGAAGCCACAAGGAAGCTTCCGCTGGAAGAGGTAAAGATCAAAACACCGATATGCGAAACAACTGTTAATATGCTCAAAGGAGAGGATATTGCCATTATACCGATCCTGCGGGCAGGACTTGGAATGGTGGATGGAATGCTGGCGCTTGTTCCCAATGCCAAAGTAGGACATGTGGGACTTTACCGGGATCCGGAAACCCATGAACCTGTAGAATATTACTGCAAACTTCCCAATGACATTGAAAAACGCCAGATTTTCGTAGTCGATCCTATGCTGGCTACCGGAGGAAGTGCGGCAGCAGCCATTGACTTTATTAAAGCAAGAGGCGGAAAAAATATTATTTTCATGTGTCTGATTGCAGCTCCTGAGGGAATTGAGGTGCTTCAGAAAGCGCATCCTGATGTGGATATTTTCATTGCAGCGAAAGATGAGAAATTAAACGAACATGCATATATTGTTCCGGGACTTGGAGATGCGGGCGACAGACTGTACGGAACAAAATAATTTACTTGGAGGAAATTATGAATTTTATACCTGACAGTGTCAGCGAACATACCAATGTATATGATGTACTGAAAGAACGCGGCTTTATTGAACAGACAACAGATGATGAAGCCATTCGGGAACTTCTGGGAAAGGAAAAAATCCGTTTTTACATCGGATTTGACCCTACGGCAGATTGCCTTCATGTAGGGCACTTTATGCAGGTCATCATCATGATGTACATGCAGAAATACGGCCACACACCTGTTGTGCTCATTGGAGGCGGGACCGGTATGGTAGGAGACCCTTCCGGCAGAAGCGATATGCGTCAGATGATGACAGTGGACACTATTCAGCACAACTGCGACCGGTTCAAGAAGCTTTTTGACAAGTTCATCGACTTTGATGATGAATGGAAATATACAGGAAACTGCGGTGTTTATGAGCCGGGCAGGGAAAACAAAACACCGGAACCGGGCAAGGCTGTTGCAGTTAACAATGCACAGTGGCTGCGTCCGATTAATTATGTAGAATTTATCCGTGAAATCGGGACGCATTTCAGCGTGAACAATATGCTCCGGGCAGAATGTTTCAAACAGAGGATGGAAAAAGGTCTTTCCTTCCTAGAGTTTAACTACATGCTGATGCAGAGCTATGACTTCATGGTAATGGCAAGAGACATCGGCTGCAAGATGCAGTTTGGCGGAAATGACCAGTGGAGCAATATTTTAGGCGGAATCGACCTGACCAGAAAAGTCTGTGATAAACAGGTTTATGGAATGACATTCTCTCTTCTTACTACAAGTGAGGGAAAGAAAATGGGAAAAACCCAGAAAGGGGCACTGTGGCTGGATGCCGATAAGACTTCTCCGTATGAATTTTATCAGTACTGGAGAAATGTGGCTGATGCAGATGTGGAAAAATGCCTCAGAATGCTCACCTTCCTTCCAATGGATGAAGTGAGAAGACTGGCTTCTCTAAAGGATCAGGAAATTAACAAAGCAAAAGAGATTCTGGCTTACGAAGTAACAAAGCTGGTTCATGGGGAAGAAGAAGCGAAAAAGGCACAAGATGGTGCAAGAGCCGCTTTCGGCGGAGGCGGTTCTGTTGACAGTATGCCAAAAGTGCAGCGTGCTGCAGCTGACTTTCAGGGTGAAGGAATCGGTGTCGTTACACTGATCAAAGAGCTGGGACTGGTGCCAAGCAATCGGGAAGGCTTCATGACAATCGAGCAGGGCGGACTGAAGCTCAATGGAGAAAAAGTTACAGACAAAAAAATGAATGTTACAGAGGCATTTTTTAAAGATGGAAAGCTTCTGGTAGAAAAAGGAAAGAAGAAAAAGCTGATTGTAGAATTAGTTTAAAAAAAAGCTGCTCTTTCATTGCAAAAGGGCAGCTATCGTTTTAAAATCAGAGGGGAAGACTATGGGAAAAAGGGCAAAGACATCAACGCTCGAAGTTTTTGCTGCCATATTGGTTTTACTGATATTTTCCGGATTTTATTTTTTTCTGGCACCTTATATCAATGAAGATGACAGCGAAAAAAATACAGCGGCAGAGCATACTGCTGCTGTATCCCAGAAACAGGCAGAAGAACCAAAGATAGAGAAGAACAAGCAGGAAAAGCCGGATTCTGAATATTTGATTCTGGTAAATAAGAAGCACAGACTGGAGAAAAGGGAGAGGCCGGAAGATTTGAAGCAGGTGGAGCAGGCAGTGAAAGACCGGCCAAAGAAGCAGCAAAAGCTTCGTGCAGCTGCAGCCGCAGCTTTTCGCAGACTGACTGCAGCAGGGGAAAAAGAAGGGTGCACCATCAGGCTGACGACAGGCTATCGCTCATACGCCTACCAGAAGAAGCTGTATGAACAGTATGTGAAAACCGATGGCAGGAAGAAGGCGGATCAGTACAGTGCAAGACCGGGGCACAGTGAACATGAGACGGGGCTTTGTGCAGATGTATCTGCACCGTCTGTGGATTACCGGCTGACTAAAAAACTGGCAAAGACAAAGGAAGGCAAATGGCTTGCAAGAAATGCGCATAAATACGGCTATATCATCCGCTATCCAAAAGGCAGGCAGGATATTACAGGCTATCAGTACGAACCGTGGCATATTCGCTATGTGGGAAAAGAGGCCGCAAAAGAAATATATGAGAAGGATTTGACTCTCGAAGAATATTTGGGAGATGTAGATAAATAAGACAATTTCTGTTCCAGAGAAAAAGAAAATAAGGAGGGCAATAATGGCACAGTATTTCAACGAACCATCCAGAACATTCAGTGAGTATTTGTTAGTACCGGGGTATTCCTCAAAGGAATGCAGAGTGGATAATGTGAGTCTGGAAACTCCGGTGGTGAAGTTTAAAAAAGGGGAAGAGTCTCAGATTAAAATGAAGATTCCTCTTGTATCAGCGATCATGCAGGCAGTCTCCGACGACAAATTAGCGGTAGCCCTTGCGAAAGAAGGCGGGATTTCTTTCATCTTTGGATCGCAGACCATTGAAAACCAGGCAGCTATGGTAAAGCGGGTAAAGGATCATAAAGCCGGATTTGTAACAAGTGATGCCAATATCAGACCGGAGCAGACGCTGGGAGAACTGCTGGAACTGAAAAAACGGACAGGCCATTCTACAACTGCTGTTACAGAAGACGGAACTGCAGAGGGAAAACTGGTGGGAATCGTTACCAGCAGAGATTATCGGATCAGCAGAATGTCTCTGGAAACAAAAGTAAAAGAATTTATGACCCCTTTTGAAAAACTGATTTATGTAAAAAAAGGAGCGACGCTTTCTGAGGCCAATGATGTTCTGTGGGACAACAAGCTGAATACTGTGCCTGTGATTGATGAAAATCAGAGATTGACCCATTTTGTATTCCGTAAGGACTATGATACACATAAAGCTTATCCAAATGAGCTTTTGGATGAACATAAGAGCTACATGGTAGGCGCAGGTGTCAATACCCGCGACTATGCAGAGAGAATCCCTGCGCTGGTGGAAGCAGGTGCAGATGTTTTGTGCATTGACTCTTCCGAAGGGTATTCCGAATGGCAGAAGGATACGCTTGATTTTGTAAGAGCAAAGTACGGCGACTCTGTTAAAATCGGTGCCGGAAATGTTGTGGACCGGGAAGGCTTCAACTATCTGGCAGATGCAGGTGCGGACTTTATTAAAATCGGTATTGGCGGAGGTTCCATCTGTATTACAAGAGAGCAGAAGGGAATCGGCCGTGGACAGGCAAGCGCAGTTATTGAGGTAGCACAGGCAAGAAATGAGTATTTTGAACGTACAGGAATCTATATTCCAATCTGCTCTGACGGCGGTATCGTTTATGATTACCATATGACGCTGGCTCTGGCAATGGGTGCAGACTTTATCATGCTGGGAAGATACTTCTCCAGATTTGATGAGTCACCGACCAACAAGCTGAATATCAATGGCAACTATGTAAAAGAGTACTGGGGCGAGGGTTCTAACAGAGCCCGCAACTGGCAGCGTTATGATATGGGCGGCGACAGCAAGCTTTCTTTTGAAGAGGGAGTGGACTCTTATGTTCCGTATGCGGGAGCATTAAGCGATAATGTTCGCTATTCCCTGCAGAAGGTGAAGTCTACCATGTGCAACTGCGGAGCACTCACTATTCCACAGCTGCAGGAGAAGGCGAAGATGACCATTGTTTCCGCAACCAGTCTGGTAGAAGGCGGAGCACATGACGTTATTTTGAAGGAAACTTCAAGCAGCAGCAATTTAAGATAGCTGAAAACAGGAAAGCACTGAAGGAGAAAAGGGTTTATGGAGCATGAAAAAATAATTGTATTGGATTTTGGCGGACAGTATAATCAGCTGATTGCACGGCGTGTACGGGAGTGCAATGTATATTGCGAGATTTATTCTTATAAAAAAGATCTGGAAGAAATCAAGAAAATGGAGCCAAAGGGAATTATTCTGACCGGAGGACCAAACAGCGCTTATGAAGCGGATTCTCCTTCTTATTCAGAGGAGCTGTTTCATTTGGGTATCCCGGTACTGGGAATTTGTTACGGCTCTCAGCTGATGATGCACCTGCTTGGCGGACATGTATGCAAGGCACCGGTTCGTGAATACGGAAAAATTCAAGTGTCCGTGGATCGGGATTCCAAATTGTTTTCTGATGTATCGGAAAAAACAATCTGCTGGATGAGCCATAATGATTATATTGAAACGGCAGCTCCGGGATTTAAGGTGACAGCCCGTACACCTGATTGTCCGGTTGCGGCGGCAGAAATGCCGGAAAACGGTCTGTATGCGCTGCAGTTTCATCCGGAAGTGCTTCATACACAGGAAGGGTCTAAGATGCTTTCCAATTTTGTATACCGGGTCTGCGGTTGCAAAGGTGACTGGCGTATGGATTCCTTTGTAGAAAATTCCATTGACGGGATTCGGAAAAAGGTGGGAAAAGGGCGTGTGCTGTGTGCGCTTTCCGGCGGCGTTGATTCTTCTGTGGCTGCAGTTATGCTGTCTAAGGCTGTGGGTGAGCAGCTGACTTGCGTTTTTGTGGATCATGGTCTTTTGCGCAAAAATGAGGGCGATGAAGTGGAGGCTATTTTCGGACCTTCCGGCCCGTATGATCTGAATTTTATCCGGGTCAATGCCCAGCAGCGGTTTTATGACAAGCTGGAAGGTGTGACAGAGCCGGAGGAAAAGCGCAAGATTATCGGCGAGGAATTTATCCGGGTCTTTGAAGAGGAGGCGAAAAAGCTGGGCGCTGTGGATTTTCTGGTGCAGGGGACGATTTATCCGGATGTGGTGGAAAGCGGTGTCGGCGGTGAGTCTGCTGTGATTAAGTCCCATCATAATGTGGGCGGGCTCCCTGATTTTGTGGATTTTAAGGAGATTATTGAACCCCTTCGGGATCTCTTTAAAGATGAGGTTCGCAAAGCCGGTCTGGAGCTTGGCCTGCCGGAGCATCTTGTATTTCGTCAGCCTTTCCCGGGTCCGGGTCTTGGGATTCGCATTGTGGGCGAAGTGACTGCGGAAAAGGTGAAGATTGTTCAGGATGCAGATGCGATTTACCGTGAGGAGATTGCAGCGGCCGGGATTGCAGGAGATATCGGGCAGTATTTTGCGGCTTTGACAAATATGCGCTCTGTCGGGGTTATGGGTGATGAGCGGACTTATGACTATGCAGTGGCGCTTCGCGCGGTCAACACCATTGATTTTATGACAGCAGAGGCGGCGGAGATTCCGTGGGCGGTTCTGCAGAAGGTGACTAGCCGGATTGTCAATGAGGTGAATCATGTGAACCGGGTGCTTTATGATATTACCAGCAAACCGCCTGGAACGATTGAGTTTGAGTGATAGAAATTTGATATGCGTTATTTCAAATAACAGGCAGTCTGTGTGATTGCCTGTTGTTTTTCTAGTATCTGTATTTCACGGAAATAGACATTGAAATTTGTTATCAACGTAAAACTTTAACTGTAAATTATTTGTTAGATGGTATGTGATATACTTGTGACACAAGCAAATCGTATATTTGAAAAATAACATGAGAGGGGTGAAGAGAAACAATGAAAAATATGAGAGGAAGCATATATTTTTCTTACAAATATTGCCAAATATAAAAATCCTGATAATGCTTTTATTGTAGTTGCCAACTAGATGCGTAACCATTCTACAATTTCGTTTTTAGGATTGTGGGAACAAATTCATAATCCGAATTTTAAACCTATCGAATTCGATAGGTTTAAAGCAGAATCTGGGGATAATGCTTTTACGTTGACGCCACAACAGTGGATAAAAGCAACGGGTGCAATCGGTATCGTATCAAAATCAGGACGATATGGCGGCACTTATGCGCATACGGATATAGCCTTTGAGTTTGCTTCATGGATTTCACCATCGGCAATAAAATCGCTGGTGCGGTATTTTATTTCTGCATTCTTTTAAAGAGGGACATAGAAAAGACATATCTTTTCTATATAATATACACAAAAGAAAGTGCTGCATTCAACGAAAAGAGGGAGAGCTTATGTACAAATTACTTATCGCCGAGGATGACCTGCGGATTCGTGAAGCGGTAAAAGTGTTTTTTCAAAAAAGAGACTTTTCCGTTACAGAAGCAGGGGACGGAACAGAAGCAATTGAACTGCTGCGGGAAAAAGAGTTTGATCTGATTCTTCTGGACGTTATGATGCCCGGGGCGGATGGATTCCAAGTGTGCCGCGCACTTCGCAAAAGGACAGATGCACCTGTAATCTTTATGACTGCACGTACAGCAGAAGAAGACCAGCTGAGGGGTTTTGCGCTTGAGGCAGATGACTATGTGACGAAGCCTTTTTCTCTGCCTGTTTTGCATGCAAAGGCAGAAGCGCTTATCAAGCGGCACAAAGGTATCCGGCAGCAAAACAGGTTAGAGTTCTGCGGGATTGCTGTTGATCTGAAAGAGCATGAAGTCAGAGTCGATGGCAGAACAGTAGGCATGCCGCCAAAAGTCTTCGCACTGCTAGTCTTTTTTATGGAAAATCCCAACCGTATTCTCACGCGGGAGCAGATTTTAGACGCTGTCTGGGGAGAGGAGACCTTCTGCTATGACAGGGCAGTAGACACAACCATCCGGAAATTGAGGGCGCTTCTTGGAAATCGTGCCGGGTGTATTAAAACAATCATAAAAGTGGGATATAAGTATGAGGTAAAAGACGATGTATAAGAAAGCAGTAAAAAGACCATTCATGTGGTGTGCAATAATTGCCGTGATCATCATTTTTATACTGGGATCTGCAGCAGCAGCCTACCTATATGCGCAAGCCTACATAAAAGACACTGAGCAGGCACTTTCCAAACGGCTGGATATAATAGCGGCAGATGTAAACGCCTGCAGGGATATGCATACGGAAAGTGCGGAATACCGGAATGGGATGAATGTGGCGGAAGCATATGCACTGATTCGGTACTATCGATTTATGCGCCTTGGTGATTTTAAAGAAAAAGAAGTGCAAATCGACATTGGCATGTATAATGAAAAACAGAACAAATATGGAAAGATTACCGGATTTTCCGAGATGCTCCCGGAGACAACAGTAATTTTCGGTGAACCTTTTTCCAGGAGAAGCAGTATTATCGTTCTGGAAGACTGCTTCACCGAGGAGCAGATTTCCAGGATAGAGAGAATCATCAAAAAAGGCGGCTTTTCAACTTACATCGAAGGGGTAAAAGGCTATAAAGAGGGGAGATTCTTTTACCCGACGGAAATGGAAGTGGGAACGGAGCAGGGAAAAGAAACCGTTATAAAGGCAGAGCAAAAGGGACATTCGGGCAGACTTGTCAAGGAAGATATGCAGGATATCTAGATTGTTTCAGCCGATGGCAGGATAATAGGAGGGCATCAGGCAGAGATAAACCGTTCAGATGCCTTTCGGAAAAAGCAGGAGGAAGCGTTAAGGCATCTGAGGGAAGAGGCCTATTATACAGAAGCAGACCCGGCTGTGAGAACGGCACAGTCTGACAGCTTCCTGATGAAGGAATGTACCTTTATACAGACGAAACCAATCGGGCGTACAGGGTATACGGTAAATGCTTATGCGCAGATTTATCCGCTGAACTATGCAGTAAAGCAGCTTTTTGACTTCTATGTGTGGATGCTGATGATTTTACTGCTGGTTACCTTTCTTCTCATCAGCAGGATGAATCTTATTATAGACTGCAGGCTGGAAACGGAAGAGATACGCAGACATATGATGGATTCTATGGCCCATGAAATGAAGACGCCTCTGAGTGTGATCAAAAATTACAGCGAAGTCCTGATGGAAGAGACAGACGAAGAGCGGCGCCTTTATTATACAAGAAATATCATTGAGGAAGCCGACAGTATGAATCAGGCGGTAATCAGCCTGCTGGATTTTTCCAAGATGGAAGCAGGAACGTATCCCATGGAGCTGAGCAGCATATCGATCAGGGAACTGGCCCGCAGGCAGGCGGACCGCGCCGGGATTCTTCTGGAGCGGAAAAAACTGACCTTGGAACTGGACTTGCAGGAAGAGGGCAGGATTCTTGCAGATGAAAAACTGGTAAGCAGCATCCTGTCAAATTTTCTCACAAACGGCATTTGCCATGCACCTGCAAATGGAAAGATTCACCTGAAAATAGAGTCAAAAAACGGAGAAGCCTATATCGCCGTTTATAACGGGGGCAAACCAATTCCGGAAAAAGAGATGGAGCGGCTGTGGGATTCTTTTTACAGAGACCGTTCAGTCAACCGGGAGAGCAGCGGAGTGGGGCTTGCAATCGTGAGAAATGCCTGCCTGATGCATAATGGAACATATGGATGCCGCAATGAGGAAGATGGCGTTACTTTCTGGGTCAGAATCAAATCTATGGAAGGAGCCGTGCATAAGGTGCAGAACTTCACAGGACCTGTAATCGGGGTAACCGGTGAAGCATACAGAATGTCCGGATTGATTGCTGCCGCATTGGGGATTTTGCTGCAGAGCATTTTTGCCTTCGGCTGTTTCCGCAGTTCTTTGGGACAGATTGCTCTGCAGATGGAAGGCGGCGAAGGAATGATGCTTCATATTGAAGAGACCGCTATTATCCTGTCTCTGGCGGGAGCAATAATGGCAGGCATCGGTATGCGCAGGCTTTATCAGCAGCATCTTGTGAAAAAAAGAGCATTCCTCCCCATTGGTGCAAGCCTGTTTGGGATTACAGGCCTTCAGCTTTGGAACAGCACACCTCCGGGCGATATTGGAGACTTCGTCTGTATATTTTTGACCGCAGTATGGGTAATTTCCCTGGCAGAACTCAGTGTGCGGTGTTTTCAGATTTGCATAGGCATTGCAGAGAAGGAGCGGCTTATGCAGAAATGCAGGAAACTCAGATACCATAGAAATCTGTATATGCTTCTGTATGTTCTGTGGATTACAGCCGCCTGGCTGAGCTGGCAAAGCTGGAGCATAGATTCCACTTTTTCAGTGATGAATTATCTCTTTGTAAATATTGCAGCTGCAGTACTGCCTGTGTACCTGATCATCTGCTGCCTACGTGCCCGGAGATGGTTTAACGGCAGATTAAAAGCACATTAAGCAATTTAAAGTTGAACTTTACCGTTTTTTCGCATATAGTAAAGATAGCACACAAAAGACAAACAGGAGGAAACAAAAATGCTGGAAATCGGAACAAAAGCACCGGACTTCAACCTGCCGGATCAGGACGGAAACTTTCATACACTAGAAGAATTTAAAGGGCGCAAAGTAATCTTGTATTTCTACCCGAGAGATAATACGCCGGGATGCACCAAGCAGGCATGCGGATTTGCAGAGCGGATGCCGGACTTTCAGGAAAAGGGAGCGATTGTCATCGGAATCAGCAAAGACAGTGTCGCCTCACACAAGAAATTCCAGGAAAAATTTGATCTGCCGTTTCTGCTTCTTTCAGATAAAGAGCGGGAAGCCATCGAAGCATATGACGTGTGGAAAGAGAAAAAGCTGTATGGAAAAACAAGCATGGGGGTTGTACGGACAAGCTATCTGATTGATGAAGAGGGTATCATTCAGAATGCCTTTGAAAAGGTAAAAGCTGCAGATAATCCGCAGCAGATGCTGGAGCTGCTGTAACCATGGGCATGAAAATCATTCTTTCACCGGCCAAGAAGATGAATGTGGAAAACCACAGGTTCCCGGCAGAAACAGAGCCTTACTTTTTAAAGGAGGCAGAAGCCCTTGCGCAGTGGATGAAAGGGCTTTCCTATGAAGAGGCAAAGACGCTGTGGAAATGCAGTGATAAACTGGCGCAGGAAAACTGCCTGCGTCTTCAGGATATGGATCTGCGAAAAAACCTGACGCCTGCGATTTTAGCATATGATGGAATCCAGTATCAGCACATGGGGCCGATGGTTTTTTCTGAGAGAGCATGGCGCTATGTACAGGAGCATCTCTACATTCTGTCTGGATTTTACGGACTTTTAAGACCTCTTGACGGTGTTGCTGCCTACCGGCTGGAAATGCAGGCAAAAGCTGCTGTCAACGGCACAAAAGACTTATACGAATTTTGGGGAAGCAGGATTTATGACCGGCTGACAGAAGAAGCAGGACCCATCATCAACCTGGCCTCAAAAGAATATGCAAAGGCAATAGAACCTTATCTGAAGCCGGAGGATACCTTCATCACCTGCATCTTTGGGGAACTGAAAGATGGCAGGGTTGTTCAGAAGGGTACGCAGGCAAAGATGGCAAGAGGGGATATGGTCCGCTTTTTAGCAGAAAAACAGATTACGGATTTGGAAGGACTGAAAACCTTTCATACAGCCGGATATGAATATCAGAAGAACTTATCTTCCGAAAAAAAATATGTATTTCTCACAGGAGAAAAGAATTGAATCGCCAAATCAAAAAAACGCTGGGAAAAGCCAGCGTTTTTGTTTAACCAGAACTATGTTATTTTCCGCAAAGTTCAGATGCCAGAGCTTCAAGCTCAGCCTCATTATTCTCCTGCAGTGCAGACTTTATGTGGACGCAGGCGTCTGTATAAGTCAGCTCTTTGCAGCCTTCCAGCATTTTTGTCATAACTCTTGCAGCACAAGGACCCCAGGAGCCGTTTTCAATCATACCTACAGTACGCTTCTGATAGTAACGTTCTGTTAAATGATGGATAAATTCCTTCATAAAAGGGAAAATATCTCCATTATATGTAGTTGTTGCCAGTACTAATTTGCTGTAACGGAAAGCATCCTCTACAGCTTCAGCCATATCGCAGCGAGCAAGATCATATACGGTTACCTTTGGGCATCCCTTTTCTTCCAGGAGGGATGCCAGACGCTGAACCGCCTTCTTCGTATTGCCATAAACAGAAGTGTAGCAGATTACAACCCCTTCTGTTTCCGGCTCATAGGAAGACCAGGTATGATAGAGACCTAAATAATGGTCTAAGTTTTCCTTTAAGACAGGCCCGTGGAGCGGGCAGATCATCTGAATATCCAGATGGGAAGCCTTTTCCAATAGCTTTTGTACCTGTGCCCCGAATTTTCCTACAATTCCAATATAGTAGCGGCGTGCTTCGCAGTCCCATTCTTCCTCTGTATCCAGGGCACCGAATTTGCCGAAACCATCAGCAGAAAACAATACTTTGTCATAACTGTCATAAGTAACAATGACCTCCGGCCAGTGAACCATCGGCGCTTCCACAAAATTCAGGGTGTGTCTGCCCAGAGAAAGGGTGTCTCCTTCTTTGACAACCACACGGTTTTCCGAAAAATCAGTACCAAAGAACTGTTTCATCATCGTAAAAGCTCTGGCGCTGGCCACAACAGCAGCATTTGGATAGACTTTCATGAATTCCATAATGTTGGCAGAATGATCCGGCTCCATGTGCTGAATAATCAGATAGTCAGGAGCAGTATCTCCAAGTACAGAACCGATATTTTTCAGCCACTCATCTGCAAAATTCTCGGCAACCGTATCAAAGACTGCCGTTTTTTCATCTGTCAGAACATATGAATTGTAGGACATGCCGTTTTCCACGATGTATTGACCTTCAAACAAATCTACATGATGATCATTTACGCCTACATATTTAATATCTTTTGTAATATTCATTTAAAACTCCTTTTTCCTTTAGATCCCATCTGCTTGTACAGCAGACCTCAGTCATATATTCTAGCATATTTAACGCAAATTTGTTTGCTTATTTTTTGTCAATATTGTGCAAAAAAAGATTTTTTGACGAAAAAAGGAGGAATTTAGAACATGACGGG
>CAUWJW010000029.1:0-16338 GCA_963558985.1 uncultured Clostridia bacterium
TATCTTTGTTTTTTCTATAAAAAGAATCAGTTAAATGTCAGTACGGTTCCGGTTTTCCCTTCCAAAGCTTCCACAGCTTTATCCAGAGAAGTAATAATTGCTTTCTTTTGCGGGAAGGCCCGAACAAATTTCATGGCCGCCTGAATCTTAGGGAGCATGCTTCCTGCTGCAAAATGTCCTTCTTCTGTATATCTGGCTGCTTCTTCCAGTGAAATATGCTCCAGATCCTGCTGGTTTGGTTTATTAAAATTAATTGCCACTTTTTCCACTTCAGTCAGAATCATGAGAATGTCTGCATTTACCTGCTCTGCCAGCAGTTCTGCCGCAAAGTCTTTGTCAATTACAGCTGCTGTGCCTTCCAGCGTCCCGTTTGGCCGTTCTACGACCGGAATCCCGCCTCCGCCGCAAGTAATTACAATCGCATGATCCCACAGTTCTTTTACCGCATCGATTTCTACAATTTTTCTCGGAAGCGGTGAGGCAACCACTCTTCTATAACCTCTTCCTGCATCTTCTTTCATAATATATCCCTTTTCTGCTTCCAGCTGCCGGGCTTCTTCCTGTGAATAAAAAGGTCCGATCGGCTTGGTAGGGTTTTTAAATGCCGGATCTGTCTCTTCTACGATTACCTGTGTCGCTACTGTAACTACAGGGATGTTACGGTTTGTTTTGTTGAGGGCATATTTGAGGCACTGCTGGATATGGTAGCCGATATACCCCTGCGACATGGCACCGCATACGTCAAAAGGCATGGCAGGGGTTACATTTTTTGCTGCTTCTGATGCCATAACAATCCTCCCTACTTGGGGACCATTGCCGTGAACAACTGCAATCTCATATCCTTTTTCACTGATTTGTGCAATATGCTCACAAGTGCTGCGCACTACTGTCAGCTGCGCCTGGGCAGTAGCTTCTCCTTTGCCGGACTGCAGCGCATTTCCGCCCAGAGCGATTACGATTTTTTCTTTCATCCTTTTTTCTCCTAAAGTATTTTTTACCATCATAAATCATCTCTGTTAACCGGGCAGCTCATACATCTCGGGCCGCCTCTGCCTCTGGACAGCTCTGAGCTTGGCATAGTAATCACAGTAATTCCCTTTTTGTCCAGAAGATCGTTGGTAACATAGTTTCTTTCATAAGTGATAACTTTAGCAGGAGCAATGGCAAGGGTATTGGAGCCGTCATTCCACTGTTCTCGCTGTGCTGCCATAGCATCATCACCGCCGCAGCGAATCAGTTCCACCGCCGGAAGTTTCAGTTCTGCACTGAGAATTTTTTCCAGTTCTCCCTGCATACTGTTAAAATGCGCCTTTCCGTCTGCAGTAAGTGTAATTTCATACATTTGCAGCGGTCCTTCAATCTCAGGGTGAATCGTAAATTTATCATAATCTACCATTGTAAATACTGTGTCCAGATGCATAAAAGCTCTGCTTTTTGGAATATCAAACACCAAAATCTTCTTAAAGGACGACTCTTTCAAAAGATTCTCTGCAAACCGTTCGATTCCCCCCGCTGTCGTTCTCTGACTCAGACCAATTGCTACAATATCTTTGGAGAGGACTAAAACATCTCCCCCTTCGATGGCATATTCCTGATCATAATCATACCAGAGTTTTGTTCCCTGTGGAGCAAAGTCTTCATTGTAACGGTACATATAGCGCAGAAGCAGTGCTTCTCTTCTTCTGGCATTTGTATTCATATGGTGTACATTCAGACCGTTTCCCACACAGGCTCCCGGGTCTCTTGTAAAATACAAGTTAGGCATCGGATCTGTATAGTACGGATATCCGGAAGCAATGTAGCTTGCCAGCGAGCCTTTGTTTTTTACTTCTACATCCTTTTTCTTAATCCCTGCAATAGCAGTTTCCACAAGCTGTTTAGACGGCATTCCCAAAAGATATTCTTTTACCGCTTCCACAGCTTCCTGTGAATAAATGCCGCTGTCTGCAGCAAAGTCTTCTACAAAGCTTCTGCGGATTTCTTCATTTTTCAAGGCTTTCGCTGTCTCATCCACATAATAGATTACTTCTACTCCATTTTGACGAAGCAGCTCTGCAAAGCAGTCATGCTCTTTCTGTGCGATCTTCAAGTATGGAATATCATCAAACAAAAGTCTTTCAAAATTATCCGGCACCAGACCTTCAATCTCGCCGCCCAGCCGGTGCAGCAGTACTTTATTCAGTTTCCCTATTTCAGAGTAATTATTAATTCCGGGTTTCATATTAAACACCCTCCTCTCATATTCCCCTTAATAGTCTATCCAATTGTAGCTACAATAACAGCCTTAATTGTATGCATTCTGTTTTCAGCTTCATCGAATACCTTAGAATGTCTGCTGCGGAATACTTCATCTGTCACTTCACGGATGTCATATCCTGCTTCTTTCTGTGTCTTGGCCATAGTGGTTTCAAAGTCATGGAAGGATGGCAGGCAGTGCAGGAAAATCATGTCCGGATTTTCAGTTGCTTTTACCATATCCATATCGATTCGGAAAGGTGTCAGCAGTTTTACCCGTTCCGGAATTTCCGCTTCTTCTCCCATGGATGCCCATACATCAGAATACAACACGTCTGCACCCTTCAGACATGCCGGATCACTGGAAACTTCAATTACAGCACCTGTTTCTTCTGCTACTTGCTGCACTTTTGCCAGTACTTCCTGATCCAGCTCTTTTGCCAGAACGTCCGGACCATATGCCACATAGTGCATGCCCATTTTGGCGCATCCGTACATCCATGCATAACTCATATTGTTTCTGATATCTCCGCAGAATACCACCTTTACCTTATTAAGCGGCTTTGCAATATGCTCCTCAATGGTCAGCAGGTCTGCCAGAATCTGTGTAGGGTGGTCAATATCAGTCAATCCGTTCCACACAGGCACTCCTGCATGCTTTGCCAGATCCTCTACAACAGACTGCTTGTACCCTCTGTATTCGATACCGTCAAAAAATCTTCCCAGAACTTTTGCTGTATCTTCCAGAGACTCTTTCTTTCCCATCTGTGAACTTCCGGAATCCAGGAAGGTTACATGTGCTCCTTCATCCAGGCATGCCACTTCAAAAGCGCATCTTGTTCTTGTGGAAGTTTTTTCAAAAAGAAGAACAATATTCTTTCCCTTCAGGACTTCATTGCGAATCCCCGCTCTTTTCTTTGCTTTCAGATCATGTGCCAGATCCAGCATATAACGAATTTCTTCCGGTGTAAAATCCATCAGTGTTAAAAAACTTCTACCTTTTAAATTTACCGCCATTTGTCATCTCTCCTTTTTATTGTATTTATAAGTTTTACATTATCAAAATTATTTTGCCTGTCTTGCGCAAAATAATACTACACTTCCTTTTTTCCATGGAACTGATAGTAGCAGACTTCTAATCTGCCATTGTAAAGCTTTCGCCGTCTGTCCGCAGGTCTTCCCATAATTTTCTCTTCTGCCTCTTTGTCCGTTGTTACAAGAAACAGAGACCAGCCCGGATTTTTTCCCATATAGAAATTAAGCGATTTGTATATATGCGCAATAGATTTCTGATCTCCGATCCGTTCTCCATAAGGCGGATTCATCAGAATAATCCCATTCTTTTCTCCTTCAGGCCGCAGCTTTGCAATATCCATCACGCGGAACTGAATGCAGTCTTCCACACCGGCCTCTAACGCATTTTCTCTGGCTGCTTCCACAGCTTTTTTACTAATATCCGATGCTTTTATATTGAGCTGTGCTTCATGGCGAATCGCCTTAAATGCGGCCCGTCTTTCTTCTTTCCACATTTCCTGCGGAATCAGTTCCCATTCTTCAGAGGCAAAGCTTCGACTCAGGCCAGGTGCAATATTTCTTCCTATCATTGCAGCTTCAATGGCAATGGTTCCGGAACCGCAGCAGGGATCTGAAAGCAGTCTTCCTTCCTTCCAGAAGGACAGGCTGACCATGGCAGCTGCAAGTGTTTCTTTGATGGGAGCAGCCACATCGGCCACCCGATATCCTCTTTTATGTAGGCCAATGCCGCTGGTATCCACTGTAATGGTTGCCCGGTCTTTCAGCAGCGTTACTTTCACAGTATACTCAGCTCCTGTTTCTTCAAATCGAGAAATTCCATAGTACTCCTTCAGCCTTTCAACGATCGCCTTTTTGGTTATGCTCTGGCAGCTGGGCACACTGTGCAGCCTGGATTTTACGGATGTACCTGTAACGGTAAATTTCCCGTCAGGCGGGATCAGCTGCTCCCAACCGATCCCTTTTACCTGCTGGAACAGTTCTTCAAAGGTAAGAGCTCTAAACTCTCCCATTTTTAAAAGCACTCTATCTGCACATCTAAGCCATAAGTTACTTTTTACAATCGCCCTTTCATCTCCCAGAAAGGTAATCTTCCCATCTTCGGATTTCAGGATCTTATATCCCATTTCCTGAATTTCTCTCTTTACTACTGCCTCCAGTCCAAATGTGGCTGTTGCAATTAATTCCAGCTTCAAATATAGGTCTCCCTTCTATTCATCTGACTTCGTTTTATTACATCTAAATGATCCAGTGCTTCGCCTGTGCCGATCGCAACACAGGATTTGGCATCCTCTGCTGCCCGCACCCGGATTCCTGTTCTGTTTTGTATCCGCCTGTCGATTCCCCATAAATATGCCCCTCCTCCGGTTAACACAATCCCCGAACTGCTGATATCAGCAGCAAGCTCCGGCGGTGTTTTTTCCAGTACATTATGAACCGATTCACAGATAATGGATAAAGGTTCATCGAGGGCTTCCATAATCTCTTCTGATGTAACCTGAACCATCTTCGGCAGTCCCGTCACTAAATCCCGTCCTTTACATTCTACAGAAACTGTCTTTTCTCTTGGATATGCTGTACCGATACGCACTTTTAAATCCTCGGCAGTCCTTTCACCCACATACAGACTGTGATGTTTTCTTAAATATTTGATGATGGCTTCATCAAATCGATCTCCCGCCACTTTTTCAGAAATGCTGGTGACTATTCCTCCCATGGAAATCACTGCAATGTCTGTAGTTCCACCTCCGATATCAATAATCATAATGCCGTCAGGCTTTGAAATGTCCAGTCCTGCGCCAATAGCTGCAGCAACAGGTTCTTCCATAAGAAACACGGTTTTTCCGCCGGCCTGCACAGCTGCTTCCCGAACAGCCCGCTTCTCAACTTCTGTAACTCCGCTCGGGACACATACCATAAGCTTCGGACGAAAAAAGCGACTGCTACCACAGGCTTTTCTTATGAAATATTTCAGCATCCGCTCTGTCATATCATAGTCGGATATGACACCTTCCCTGAGAGGTCTGACTGCAACAATGCTTGCAGGTGTTCTTCCCAGCATTTCTCTGGCATCCTCGCCTACTGCCAGGATTTCTCCTGTATTTTTATCAACGGCTACCACTGACGGCTCATTGAGCACAATTCCCTGACCCTTCATGTATACCAGTACATTTGCTGTTCCCAGATCAATTCCTACATCTTCTGTAAAACCCAACTTCTTACCTCCTCTATTCTAGCAGTTTGTTGTTAGTTTTACCAGATAATCAGGAAAATATTGAAAAAGTTTTAAGAAATTTTTTACCTGGATGCAAGGAAAAAAATTGCCGGATTTTTTTGTTGTAAAATCCTTTTCTTCTGCCTTTTGGAATTTTTTGCGCTCTTTTTTGATTATTTTTTACGATTTTCTATCTTTTAGAGCTTCTGCACCATTTTTGCATGCATTGGCATGCTATTTGCTTTATTTATAGATGCATGAATTATTTAAACTTCAGTGCTTTTAATTTTACAATTTATGTCAGCGCATACGGAGCAGGTTTTTTCTCTGCAGATTAACTTCGACAGGTTTGACATTCTTTGCAGAGAATCCTCCTGCTGCCTTTTTTCAAACAAGAAGGCCGTAATTTATATAGAGTGCAAATTCCAATCAAAAAGGAACTGTTTTCATCATTTATAAAATATTGTGTATGGTATGATGAGGACAGTTCCTTTTGCTTATTTTATCTCTTTATTATTGATTACCGCTCATATCCCCTCAGGTACAGAAAAAATCATCCCCTTTGGTACAACTTCAAAATCCACCCGTTCCGCATCGGTAATTTCACCATCCGTACAGAGCCGCATGGCGCCTCCATTGGCACAAATGGCAAGCCTACGGCATTTCACATATTCCATAAGTTCTGATACGCGCCTGTCCTGCAGGTGCATTCCTTTTGCATATTTTGGAAAAAGTCGGACAAAGGTCCTTCTTTTCACATCACGAATCAGACCCACATCCATCAGCCCGTCATCCAGCCTGGCCAGCGGAACACCCTTGACCCCGCCGCCGCAGAAACATCCGTTTGCCACAGCAATGAGCAGCAGCTTCCCGTCAAAAACAGTCCCATCTTCATAGCAGACCTTTAGGTCCGCGCCTTTTTTCTTGATCAGAACGATTGCAACGGACAGCAGATAAGCAAAGGAGCCCTTCACAAACGGCCAGTTTTTCGCTCTCCCTGTCTGATCCACCACATTACAGTCAAAACCGATATTAAACATATTGACACAATATCTGTCCGGCTGCTTTTTTCCGTTCAGTTCAATCTGATATCGGATCAGGTCCTGCTTCACTCCTTTCCCCAGCAGCTGCCTTTCTATATCAAGAAAATCCTGCGGCTTTGCATAATTGCGGACATAATCATTTCCGGTTCCCAGCGGAATGCAGCCGATCTCCACATCCTCTGCTCCAAAAGCACCATTTACAACCTCATTCAGTGCACCATCCCCTCCAACGGCATAAAAACGGATCTTTTCCCCTGGTTTTTTCAAAGCACAGCATTCTTTCACAAACCGCATACCATCTCCTCTGTATGCAGTCTCATAAACCTCAGTCTGTATGCCGAGCTTTTCTCCGGCCTGACAGATCTGCCGCTCCAGCCGCTCTTTTCCGCCTTTCCTTCCGGCCAGGGGATTAATAATAAAAAGATGTCGCATTTTCTCACTCCTTGTAGCCCTATTTTACAATGCACGGCAAAGAACAGCAAGACACCTTTTAAAATCCTTTCGTTTCGGGTATAATAATCCCATTGATTACCAGAAACTAAAGGAGGATTCATCATGGATGAAAGAATCAAAAAACTGTCCGATCTGCTGGTCCGCTATTCCTGTCACCTGCAGAAGGGTGAAAAAGTGCTTATCAGCTATGAGGGTGAATGCTGCAAACCTCTGATCCGCCAGATTATTAAAGACACCTATGCCTGCGGAGCCTTCCCTTATGTGGAAATCCGGGACTCTGCCATCAGCCGTGAGATTATGCTGGGATGTGAGGAAGCGCAGATCCGCTTTCTAAACGAGTATCAGCTGGCGCAAATGAAGGGCATGCAGGCATATATTGCAGTAAGAGCCGGGGATAACAGTTCTGAACTGGCCGACGTTCCATCAGAAAAGCTCAATCTGTACAGTACGGTTACTCAGCCTGTTTTGGATTACCGTGTAAACAAAACAAAATGGGCGGTTCTTCGTTATCCCAATGCATCCATGGCACAGCTTGCAGGTACCAGCCAGGAAGCCTTCGAAGATTTTTATTTCGATGTATGCACCCTTGATTACCAAAAAATGAGTAAGGCTATGGACGCTTTAGTCGAGCTGATGAACAAAACCGACCGTGTACAGCTGAAGGGACCTGGGACAGATCTTACTTTTTCCATTAAAGGGATTCCTGCTGTAAAATGTGCCGGAGAATGTAACATTCCTGATGGAGAAGTCTATACTGCCCCTGTGCGGGATTCTGTCAACGGGGTAATTTCCTATAACACACCTTCTGAAGAGCAGGGTTTTACTTTTGAAAATATCGTATTTCATGTAAAGGATGGAAAAATTACGGAAGCCTCTTCCAATAACAATAAGAGGATTAACGAGCTTCTGGACACCGATGAGGGCGCCCGCTACTTCGGAGAGTTTGCTCTGGGTGTAAACCCTTATATTCTACGTCCAATGAAGGATACTCTCTTTGATGAAAAAATCTGCGGAAGTTTTCATCTTACACCGGGAGCATCTTATGAAGATGCCTTTAACGGAAACAAGTCTGCAGTCCACTGGGATCTTGTCATGATCCAACGAGAGGAATACGGCGGCGGCGAAATCTATTATGATGTACTGATCCGCAAAGACGGACGCTTTGTCCTTCCTGAATTAGAAGGACTGAATCCTGAAAATCTGAAATAGATCTTAATAGAAAAACTATATGCTGCGCAGATTACTGCCGGCAGCATATAGTTTTTCTGTCTGTGGGATCTATACCCACATCATAACCAGCGCCGCACCGCCTCCTGCTGCATACAGCCCATTTATCATAGTACACACTTGCATCAGTTTATTTTTCACACCTTTTTTCACATATCCTGCGATAGAAAAAACGCCCCCCAAAATCATCTCCACCGCATAGCCTCCAATGAGCAATTCCCCCACAGGCGACTGCAGCGCCCATTCATTCTGTCTCAAAATGAAAAGTGTCCAGGGGATAAAGACCAAAATCAAACTGATTCCTGTCCACACATATTCCAATCTGTTTCTTTTCATACTGCACTCCTTTCCCTGCCTCCAAAATAAACACACGAAAGTACCAGACACACACCTGTAAACACAACTGCCACCGGAATCCACGGAACCCATTCATAAGAAAAATTTCCCATATTAGCTGCAAAATCATGCATTTTTGCTGTAAGTACCCGAAACGGGTAACACATCGGGTACAGATACCATACCTTTGTATTCATGATCAGCACAGACGGCACAATAGATGCAAGTCCTGCGCCCATAGCAAATACAGGTGAATGGATACAAATGGAAATCATATAATAAAACGCTGCCATAGGAACCGAAGCTAAATATAAAAGCCCTGCTGTTTTCCACACAAGCACGCAGGAAAGCACAAAAGAATAGTCAAACAGCCGAGATGCACCATAGGCACTTAAAAAATAGGCAATACTCATCAACACCATCTGAACAGCCGCTAAAAAAAGCAGTACCCCAAATTTAGCCAGATTAAGCTCTGTTGTTGACAGCGGCAAGGACATCATTTTTGTAAAGCCCCCGTTTTTCCTCTCAGTCTGTACAAGGAGCACCGTGCTCACTACCATACTTGCGGGAAACATCACCCAGACAAATCCCATAAACCCTTGTATCAGAAAATTATGCTCCGGCGAAATTCCTTCTGCCTCCATATGAAAATTGATATCTGCATGAAAAATACTCGGCAGCCAAAGTATGATTACCGGGATCAGCAGCATCCAGATAATCTTTGACCGTTTTAATTTTGTTATCTCTATACAGAAAAGAGTTCCTACATTCATTTTCCTATCCTCCTGACGTTCTCATACACAAACTCTGCCAATAAAAAGAGTATCCCTTCTACAGCTGCTGCAGCTGCAAGCTTCCCCCATCCCGGGCTGAATATGGTTTCCAAAGGCATGGAAAAAGGAAAATAGTGCAAAATGCTAACCTCCAGACCTCCGGTAACGAGAGGAATAAATGCCCCCATAATCCCAATGCCTAAACAAATCCACATCGTTTCGGTGATCGATGAAATAAACAGCATAAAAATTTCGATAGGAAACAGCAGCAAAACAGAAGATACAAATTCTCTGACCAGCTCCTGCCAAAATCCGTCTGCCGTCTCAAACCAATGTACTGCACAAAAGGCCAGTGCCGCCGTTTGAATCAAAAGTGCTCCTGTCATGCCCGCAAAGAGCAGAAAACACTTTCCCCAAAAGACTCTGCCAGCTCCCACAGGCAGCGTTCTCATTTTCCGGATTCCATGGTGCTCATGCTCTATATGGTAAAGGATGCATGCGCCTATAATCACTAAAAACACATCCAGTATCGCCATCATCTGCCAGTTCGCATCCAAAAGAACAGTAAGCGGATCTCCTTTCTGTTTTATATAAAGCCGGCTCCGAAAAATCATATTTAAAACCGGAAACGCACCTGCTGCCGCTCCGCCTGCTGCAAAAGCCGGCATCAGCCCTGTCCGCTTCACTTTTGTCCATTCCAGTGCAAGGCTCATCAATCTCTTCCTCCTTTCCGGTTATCTTCTTCTATTAGAGATAAAAAGGTATCTTCCAGATGATTGGCAGAGTACCCTTTTGTCTGTGCGTGATTTCGCAGTTCTTCCAAAGAACCTTCAAACAGCAGGCGTCCGTGATTCAAAATTCCCACATCATCTGCCATCCGCTCAATCTCCGGCAGCAAATGGGAAGAAACAAGGACCGTACAGTCAAATTTCTCAGGAAGAGAACGGATCAGTTCCCGGATTTCGTGTATGCCGGCCGGATCCAGACCATTGGTTGGTTCATCCAAGATAAGAATCGGCGGTTTTCCGATCAGTGCCCCGGCAAGCCCCAGCCTTTGTTTCATTCCAAGAGAGTATTTCTTTGCCAGACGTTTTCTGTGCTCTATCATACCCACCAGTTCCAGCGCTTCCAAAACAGCAGATTCCGGCTGCTTTAACACCTTTGCAATCAGACATAGATTCTCTTCCCCTGTAAGATTCCCATAAAAGGCAGGTGTTTCAATAAAAGAACCTGTCATTTGCAGAATTTCCATTCTGTCTTGCGGATAATGCTTTCCATCGATTACAAAGTCTCCTCCCGTAGGTCGAATGAGGCCAAGAAGCATTTTCATAGCAGTAGACTTTCCCGCTCCGTTCGGTCCGAGAAATCCATACACAGATCCTTTTCGAATATGAAGATTGAGTCCGTCTACAGCTTTAAATTTCCCATAGCGTTTTGATAGCTTTTTCGTTTCAATAATGTTCATTATGTTATCCTCCCTTTCTGTTATCCTTATGATAGCACCCCTTCCTTACACTGGCTTTCTCCTTACCTTACATTTGCCTTACAATTGATTTCCGACAAAAAATCAGGTCGGATCTGTATTATAATAGAGACAAGGATGGTGAAATTATGAATTTAGAATATTTGAAAAAAAAGAAAATTTTAATCGTAGATGATGAGCCGGAACTTTTGCAGATGGCAGTCTCGATTTTAAAGGAAGAAGGATATGAACATATTGCTACCGCTTCTTGTGTATCAGACGGTTTAAAAAAAGCGCAGGAATGGGTTCCGGAATTTGCAGTGCTGGATGTGATGCTTCCTGACGGAAGCGGATTTGAGCTGCTGTCCCAATTAAGGAAGGAACGGGATTTTCCGGTGCTGTTTCTCAGTGCCAGAGGCGAGGATGAAGACAGGCTGGAAGGTTTAAGTCTCGGCGCCGATGACTATATGGTAAAGCCCTTTCTGCCCAAGGAACTGCTCTTTCGCATCCATGCGATACTGCGCCGAAGCTATAAGTCCGAAAACCCTCTGGTCCGCCTCCACTCCTGCCGGATCAGCTTTGAAAGTGCCCAGGTATATAAAGAAAATGAAACGCTGCCTCTGACGGCAAAGGAATACCGGCTTCTTTCAGTGCTCTATCGCAATGCAGGAAAAATTGTAACGATCGATACCCTGTGTGAAGCCGTGTGGGGTGACAATCCTTATGGATATGAGAATTCTCTCATGGCCCACATACGCCGGATCCGGGAAAAGATAGAGGCATCGCCTTCTGAGCCGGTGTCCCTTATTACGGTAAAAGGTCTTGGTTATAAGTTAATTACGGAGGAAACTTTATGAAAAACACCGCTAAACTGATTCGCAGGTTCCTGCTGATTCTCCTTTTGTCCACAGTTTGCCTGCTCCTGCTTAATCTCATTCTGCTTCTCCTGTATACTGTTCCTCAGAAAGCAGGCGGCGGCGCATGGACTGCAGCAGAGGCTGTGACTCAGTCGCTTATTTGTTCTGAAAATGGCACATATACACTGTCTCCTGCCGGTCAAAAGGCTTTAAAGGAAAAAAAAGCCTGGGCCATCCTGATAGAAGATAAAAGCGGAAAAGTGATCTGGCACAGTAAAAATTTACCGAAAAACATTCCCAAACATTATACTGCCTCTCAGCTCGCCCGGGCAGTCCGGGGGTATCTCTGCGACTATCCTACTGCCGGCAGTGGAAAAGGTGACAATCTTGTTCTTCTCGGCTTTCCAAAAGATTCCTACTGGAAGCATATGAGTCCTTTATTTGACTATGATGCAATAGCCAGTTTCCCTCAGAACGCTGCTTTGCTGCTCCTGTTCAATCTTGCCTGTATCCTCTTTATCTATCTTCTGGTTTCGTCAAGATTTATCCGGTCTTTCCGGCCTGTTATCGCAGGGATTCAGGCTCTCACTGATAAAACTGCTATCCATGTGCAGGAGCGCGGACTGCTGGCAGAACTGGCTGCTTCGATTAATAAGGCTGCAGAAAAACTTCATTCGCAGGAACTGGATCTGAGAAAAAAAGAAATGGCCCGCGCCAATTGGATTGCGGGAGTTTCTCATGATATACGCACTCCACTTTCCATGGTTATGGGATATGCCGGGCAGCTTGAAAATGATACTTCTTTAAACAGCGGTCAGAGGCAGAAGTCCGCCATTATCCGAAAACAAAGTGAAAAAATCAAAAACCTGATCAATGATCTGAATCTGGCCTCAAAACTTGAATATAACATGCAGCCCCTGTCCGTTGCCCCATGCAATATGGTTGCAGTTACACGACAGGCTGCCGTAGATTTTATGAACACTGATCTGGAAGGCAGACATCCCCTCATCTGGAAAACAGCAGATTCTTTATCCTCCTGTTTTGTCCTTGGAGACAAAAACCTGTTAAAACGTGCTGTGGCAAATATCATTCAAAACAGCATCAATCACAATCCTGCTGGCTGCACCATTTCTGTCACCGTTGTACAGCAGGAAAAAGAATGTACAATTCTTATTTCCGATAATGGCGCCGGCGCTTCTGCAAAACAGATCCGGCTGCTCAACGAAGCGCCTCACAGTGTGTTTTGCGATAAAAGTACACAGCAGCAGCGTCATGGACTGGGTCTTATGATTGTAAAGCAAATCATTGCAGTCCACAGCGGAAAAATAAAAATCTGTTCCAACTCAGACAGGGGATTGTCTGTGGCTCTGTCTCTGCCTGTTTGCAATGAATAGCCATAATATCCAAAGCAAAAGACCTGAAAAAATCAAGAAGCCGTATCTGCTCCTTTCTGATTTTTTCAGGTCTTACTTTTCTTTTATTTTTTCTTTAGCCGCATGAGGATTACAGCAATCAGTGCCAGAAGCACCACTGCAATCCCTCCCAGAACCGGATAGTTTACATGGACTTCTTTTTCTTCTGCATCTGTATTCCCTGATGCCGGTCCCTGCTGCGAAGAGGCTTCCTGCTGTGTTGGCCGGGCAGACTCTGTTGTCTCTTCTTCAGAAGTGGCTGTTGTTTCAGTTTCTTCTGTCTCCTGCGAAGCAGCTATTTGAACACTGCTGCCGGCTGACGGTGTCCCCAGAGACTGGTCTCCATCCAAATTTTGTGTTTCCAGAGTCTCCAGATTCAGAGCTACTGCTCCGGAACTGACCGCCTTAAACTTAACGCGGAAGGACAATTTTCCGCCGGCATTATCTGCGTAAGACTTCAGCTCCACTAAACCGGCATCGCCCTGACTGCTTCCTCCGGAAAGATACTGCAGTTTGGAATTGTCATAGGAAAGCATCCCATTTACATATCCCAGTGCATTTCCTCTGTAGGTAACTGTAACTGTAATAATTTCTCCCACTTTTACAGTTCCTCCGGTCATAGAAACATTTGCTCCTGCCGCAAATGCCGCCGCCGGAAACATCATCACAAGAAGTATGACAGCAGTTAATATATTTCTTATTCTTTTCATGATTCTCCTTCGTTTCTGCGCATCATTCCGGCTTTTCGCAGACTTTTGACGGCATGCCGCTGTATACCGGAATGTGAAACACAATCGGATAGTCATCGTCTGCTTCATATGCATATCTTAAAATCCTGCCTTCACTTTCGCCGCCTGAAGTATTTGTCATATACTGGTGTGTTGCAACCTCATTCAGTCCGTTCATGACATTAAACTTTTTCGTATAGTATGTATACTGGTTGTTCGTCAAATAATTACCGGAATAATAGCTAGCACCTCCGGACAGAGATTTCTCAATTGTATTCCAGGGTCTGCCGTATGAGGTTGCTCCTGTTCCGGCACCCTTTGCCCACCAAAGACCTCTTTCCGTAGAGCTCATGTTCTTTGTCGTATATGCTCCGATATTAAAGTGATTATAGAGTCCTTTGTAGCCCGGATACTTTCCGGAAATCAATCCGCTTCCGCCTTTCCAGCCCTGCTCCATAATGACCATGGCTGTAATCACATTCGGGTTCACCTTTGAGCTGACCCCCGCATTATATAAATAGCTGATATACTTGGAAGTATTCATAAAACAGCTGCTGCGTGAAACCATGCTTTTTATTGTATCTTTGTTTTGAGAGGCAGAGTCAAATTTGTGATCCATGAACTGATAAATGGAAGTCTCATTTAAGAAATTCCTTGGATCCATATAGTATGCAACGATTTTTTCAGAAGCTGCATTCCATCTTCCGTCAAATACGGTGTACTTCCCGGTGTTTTTGTTATAGGCGCCTTTAGCCTTTGACTTCCAGGATGACGGGGAGGTCGGCTCTACCAGATTGATTCCAATCTTCATTTCTTTTTTCAGCATAGCAGACCAGTCCAGCCCTGTCTTCTGTGCTTTGAAAATCCACTTGGGGTGCTCTTTATGCAAAGTACGAAGTCTGCTTTTGTAGGCAGCCGGAAATCCCTGATCGGTCATCCATTTTTCAAATTCCGCATCGTTTAAGTCTGAACCCGGATTCTGCTGCTGCGGCTTCTCGCTTTCTAAAGATACATAATCAGACAGTACATATCCGTTTTTAGTGGATGAATATTTGAACTTGTACCAAGTTTCACCTGCTGTGTTTTTCTTTTTTGTAAGGACTTTGATTGCTTTTCCTTTTGCGACTGATCCAATTTTGGAATAGTTGGTTCCCGGACCGCTCCTTACATTCAGCGGTCCATTTTTGATGGTGGCATTTTTATTAACAGCTGTCTCAGAAGATACCGGCGGCTTTGGTTTCGCCGGACTGGCTTTTTTTACAGTAATATACTTGGCCAGTACATATCCATTGCGAGATCCGCATTTGATTCTGTACCATTTAGCTTTATCCCTGGCTGCACGCTCGCCATTGATGGTAACAGCTGCATGTTTTTTGACAGTCCCTACTTTTTTATACCCGGTTCCTGCATTGCCGCGCACATTGAGCGGTCCGTTCTTCACAATGCCTTTTTTGGCCGGGGAATAGGTTTTTAGTTTCCCCAATTTGGACTTTTTCGCCGACGTGCCAGTGGACTTTAAGGTCACATATTTTCCGCACACATAGCCGTTTTTGGATTTAAAAGAAATCTTATACCAATTTACCCCGGCTCTGTCTTTTTTGGTGCCTTTAATCGTAACCGTTTTTCCTTTTGCAATAGTCCCCAATTTTTTGTACTGTGAACCTGCATTGGCACGCACACAAAGCGGTCCGTTTTTAATGGTTCCTTTTTTCACGGCTCCATAAACATCATTCATGCCTATGGCCGGCAGAACGGCAAAAGCAGTCATAAGCATAAAAAACGCAGTAAAGACTGCAATACAATTTTTGCTGAATTTTGTTGACATAGCACTTTGCTCCTATTTAAATTTCCCTTAGAACTGATTGATTTTTATCTAAGTTTACATGATTGTTTTTTTTATGTCAACTGCTCAGCTTGTTTCTTACAAAAAATAACAGGAGATGTGTGCATTTATTGCATATTTTGCAAATTTCATGCACACGCTCCTGTATGAATAACTATGCCTATACCAGCTGCTGATACTCAGGCTTTCCTCTGTTCCTTATAATCCGGAACAGTCCTTTTGTGTCAATTCCATTTTCAGAAAGCACCGCAAGGATGCTTTCCGGGTCATATCCTGTTATATACAGTGCCTGACCACAGGATCTCAAAAGCTGTGCAGGAACTCTGCGCTGCTGTGACGGAATTCCCCGCTCCAGCAGTTTATCTCTTGCATACATTGCTTTATAAAAAGAGGAAAATGTAAGCAAGTATTCCATATCACTATCAGGTCTTTGCAAAAAAAGGACCTCCTGTCTTTCATCTATAAGATCTTTTTCATCATTCGTATGTAAAGATCTGTAACAGATGCCTTTTTTGCACTATCTGCAGCTTTCAAAGGGAAGCGTGCTTCTTCCACTCCATCCTGATATACAACTAACTCTCCCAGTTTGCTCCCTTTTTTTATGGGCAGCTTTATATGACCATCCACCTCTACTTTTGTGGTAATGTTTTTCTTTTTTCCTTTTTCTGCCAAAACTAATACATCTGTATCTAAAACGAGTGCTGTTTTAGACGGAACCGCCT